>JBCCEP010000004.1:0-29530 GCA_039030215.1 Pseudomonadota bacterium | reverse complement strand
GGATGGCTTCCGAGAGCCGCAACAAGGTCAATGTCATCGGTGCACTGACACGGAGCAGGCCTCTTGGGGTGCGCTGCATGGGACCCAGCGCAGCGTCGGCGTCGGCCAGTTCTTCCAATACCCGGGTAACCCGCTCGTAGTAGAGCGAACCTGCTTCGGTCAGGCTCATGCTCCGCGTCGTACGATTGAGCAACCTGGTGCCAAGATGGGTTTCAAGCTCTCCGATGTTCTTGCTGACGGCTGCGTTGGAAAGGCCAAGTTCCCGCGCAGCGGCAGCAAATCCACCAGCTTCGACAACGGAGCGGAACACCCGTAATGCCGTGAAACGGTCCATTGTTATTTACTATCAGTGAATTATGTAACAATCAATCAGGCTATTATCATCTGATGGTGCGCGCCATACCTTTCGGGTCAAGAACCCATGGAGGAAAGCTATGGCCAGCGTTGATATTACAATAAGCGAAAGAGCGCACTGGAAAAACGGACTGGAACGCCTTGCGATTCCCATTCTTCTCGGCATCAATGGTGCTGCTCTGGCAGGTACGCTGGCAATGTCCAAGGCCGCACATGCTGACGGTGTTGCACCGTCATCCTATGGCTTCTGGATGACACTCGGTGCCGGGCTGGCACTTGCTGGAATTACCGCTTCTCGAAGCGAAGTTTTCATCTCGATCAGCACAATCCGATATTCGGCCCTTTCTGCGCTTCTGTCGCTTGCAGTTCCGCAGCTCATCCTGCTGATCGTAGCCCACAAGGTCGGTGCAGGGCTTGCATCAGCCGTTTATGCCTTTCCGACCATCACGACATGGGTGATCGCTCGATTGTTCGGCTTGGAGGCTCACTCGGCTATCCGGTTGTTTGGCGTCCTTGTCGGTGCTGCCGGTGCCCTGACTCTGCTGGCTCCCGGTAGCGTGCCAAGCGCGCATGTCCCCTGGCTTGCACTGGCATTGCTCGTGCCGTTCATGTTGGGAGCCGGAAATGTCTATCGTAGCATCGCCTGGCCGGAAGGCGCGTCACCTTTGCTGCTGGCAAGCGGTACGGCACTGTCAGCATCCTTGTTTTTCCTCGCCGTCAGTCTCGTAACTGGTCAGGAGCTTGCCTTCTGGACGGCGGGCAGCGCAGTTGTTCTGGTTGTCGCGCAGATGATCCTGTCAACTGTCCAGTTCCTCGCTTTCTTCATGTTGCAACGTATCGCCAAACCGGTCGTGTTCAGCCTCATCGGGCAAGTCGGTCTGCTATTCGGCTTGGTTCTTGGTGCTGTTTTCTTCGGTGAACACTACAGCCCCATAACCTTCATCGCAGTCGGGCTGATCGTGAGCGGATGGGCGCTGGTTTCGTTCGGCGGTCTGGATCGCAGTCGGCCGGCATGAACGCAGAATTCTTTTTCCAGCACCTCAATTGTTCAAATCGAAAGGAGAATACAAATGAATATAGTCGTATTTGGAGCAACCGGAGATGTCGGTAGCCGAGTCGTGAGAGAGGCTCTCTTGCGCGGACATAAGGTCACCGCGGTCATTCGTGACCAGGCAAAGATTAATCATGTGCCAAACGGTGCTGCCACGAGAGTTCTCGATGTCAATGAGCCGGGTGCGGTTCTGGCGGCATTGACTGGACAGGACCTGGCAGTAAGTGCCATTCGCCCCGTCGACGGTAAAGAGTATCTTTTGCCGGAATTGACCAAGCGGATTTTGGACGCTTCGATCCAAACACATACACGCGTTTTGATTGTCGGCGGTGCTGCCAATCTATTGATGCCGGATGGGTCGGGTCACACCGTCCTGACGGCACCCGGCTTCCTGCCCGACGATGTAAGGCCGATAGCCGCAGCTTGCTTCAAGCAATTTGCAGCCTGTGCTGACATGGCTGAAGCCGACTGGTCCTACTTCAGCCCGCCGGCCATGCTTATGCCGGGCATACGTACCGGGAAGTACAGACGTGGCACTGACATGCTGCTCACCGACTCACAAGGTGAATCCAAATTGTCGATGGAGGACTTCTCCGTCGCCATGCTTGATGAGGCCGAAAGCCCTTCTCTCAACAATCGGCGCATCACCGTCGCCTACTGAAATCCAACAAGGAGTAAATGAAAATGACTTTACAACCCACTCTGATCATCGGCGCAACCGGCAAGACCGGATCACGCGTTGCCAAACGGCTCGAGGCCAGGAACCTGCCGGTACGCCGTGCATCACGCAATGCTGCAATTCCATTCGACTGGGAAGACGCGGACACCTGGACCGCTGCGCTTGAAGGCATAGGTTCAGCATATGTTACTTACTTTCCTGACCTTGCGTTTCCCGGCGCAGTTGAAAAGGTTGCCGCGCTGGCAGAATCAGCACGAAATGCAGGTGTCGGACGGTTGGTCTTGCTATCGGGCCGTGGCGAACATCATGCCCGACTCGGCGAGGAGGCGGTGCGCGAATCCGGCGTAGATTATACTCTGGTGCGCTCGGCATGGTTCGCCCAGAATTTCTCGGAAGGTTATTTGCGCGATCCGATCCTTGATGGGGTACTACCCATGCCTGGCGGCAATGTTGCCGAACCAATCATCGACATAGACGACATTGCCGATGTCGTGGTTGCCGCACTCACCGAACCTCATCATTCGGGCAAGCTCTACGAAGTGACAGGCCCGAGCCTGCTTACATTTGCCGAGATGGCTGGCGTATTATCCCAAACGATTGGCCGCCCGATACAGCATATTCCGATCAGCTTTGAGGATTTCCACGCTGCGATTGCGCAATCCGGCGATTCATTCGTTGCAGATGTCTTCACCGCAATCGCGCGAGAAACACTGGATGGCCGCAACGAGCAGGTTACTGAAGGGGTGATGCAGGCGCTTGGCAGACCTCCGCGAGAATTCGTTGAATTTGCTACCAAAGCGGCGCAAGGCGGCGCCTGGCTGACCGCAGCCTGATCAAGCCAAAAGGAGAATTGCAATGTCATTATGGTTCATGCTTCTGCTTGAGGTCACGATCGTGGCTTACGCAGTAGTGGGTGGCGTCGTTATCGCCTTCTCCGACTTCATCATGCGGTCCCTTGCACAGACGAACCATGGGGACAGAACAATGCAAGTGATCAATCGCGAGGTCTTCCGCTGGGTCTTCATGACGCTGTTTATAGGCCTCGCGCCGGTCTCTCTGGGCATCGCGGCTTATGGCATGCTCGTTATGGGCGGTGTTGCAGGCAAGCTCATCATGCTAGCGGGTCTGACCTATCTCATTGGCTGTTTTGGTGTCACGATTTGGCGCAATGTGCCGATGAACAATGCGCTCGCCAATCTTGAAGCCGGCACCCGTGCCGCGACGACCTACTGGGAAGAGACTTATGTTCCGCGCTGGACTTTTTGGAACAGTGTCCGGGCAACGGCTTGCATAGCCGCCGCCGCATTGCTGCTCATTGCGAATGTATGGAGCGCATACTTGCTGCTTGGCTGAGCATCGACAAGAACGTCCAGATCGATATGACCTGGTTTCAAGAACTCGTCCTGAACACTATCGAATGGCCCGGGAAACTGTCCGGGTCGACCGGGGCAGGGTGCGCGGTATGCCACCATACAAAAAGGCGGCGGGTGCATGGCCAAGCGTAGTTTGAAGCCAGGTGAAAAGCTGCTCGCCTATGGCACGGTGATTTTCATCCTGTTGCTTGTCCTTTCACCCCATATCGGGCTGCTTTTATTGTCTTTTGGAACAATATGGTCATTCTCGCCGCTGCCAGACGGTTACACGCTGCAGAACTACATTGTGATGTGGCAGAATTCCAAGACGTTCATTTTAAACACGATCCTCTATGCGGGAATTGCAGCGACCCTGGATGTCATAATCGGAACTGCGATCGCCTATATTGTTCTGCGCACAGGCATATTTGGTCGCAAAGGTCTGGATTATCTGGCCACGGCGGCTTTGGCTGTACCCGGCGTGGTATTGGGTATCGGTTATCTGCGAACTTTCCACAGCATCGATGTTCCTTTCGTTGGCGAGCCGTTGGCCAGCTGGTGGGTCATCATTGCAATGGCTTTGATGATCAGGCGGCTGCCCTATGCACTGCGTGCCTGTACAGCGGCGCTGCAGCAGGTCAGCCTGGCCCTGGAAGAAGCAGCGGAATGCCTCGGTGCCACAAAGCGGCGGACAATCCAGAAAATTGTTGTACCGCTCATGACCGGCGGAATTCTTGCGGGCTTCGTGACCAGTTTCGCGACCGCGGCTGTTGAGCTGTCGGCTACCATTATGCTTGTGAGTTCCAACAATGATGCGCCATTGGCCTACGGCATCTACCTGTTCATGCAGACACCGTCGGGACGTGGTGCTGGCGCAGCACTGGGCATTGTCGCTGTCATTGTTGTGGCCGCAGGCACGCTCGCCTCTCAGATCATCATTGAACGCGACAAGAAACTGAAATCATCCGGCGAAGTACATTAGGCCGCGAAGGAAATACTGATGAATAAAGCTGGAATAAAAATCGAAAATCTACACCTGTCATTCGGAAGCACGGAAGTTCTCAAGGGTGTAAACCTCGAAATCGAACCAGGGGAGTTTTTCGCTTTCCTAGGGCCATCGGGATCTGGCAAATCGACTCTCTTGCGCGCGATTGCCGGCTTTGGTCCAACGCCAAAAGGCAGGATCCTGATCAGTGATCGAGATGTGGTGGGGCTCGATCCCTGGAAGCGCAATGTAGGAATGGTATTCCAGTCCTACGCGCTTTGGCCGCATATGAACGTGCGCAACAATGTCGGTTTTGGGCTGAGGGAACGTAAAACTCCAACAGACCAAATCCGGCAAAAGGTTGATGCCGCCCTGGAACTGGTTGGGCTGGCTGATCTTGCTGAGCGAATGCCAAATCAATTATCCGGCGGACAGCAACAGCGGATCGCACTTGCCCGCACGGTTGTTGTCGAACCTGAAGTGTTGCTACTGGATGAGCCGTTGTCCAACCTGGATGCATCTCTGCGTATCCAGATGCGGCGTGAATTGTTGCGCCTGCAACGCCAGTTGGGTCTGACGACGATTTTCGTGACACATGATCAGGAAGAAGCCAATACGACATCGGATCGAATGGCTGTGCTTGATGCTGGAATAATTCAACAGATTGGTAGTCCGCAGCAACTTTATGACACGCCGCGCAACCTGTTTGTCGCAAATTTTCTTGGCACAGCGAATATCCTGGAAGGTAAAGTCGAAGCCGATGGCGATGACGCGCAATTCCTGACCAAAACCGGAGACAGGCTGAGTCTGCCAAAGGGAAGTGCGGCGGCTGGCTCAAATATCGTGCTAAGGCCGCAGAACATTACCATCAGCGACAAAAAGGGACGAAATTCCCTTCCAGGAAAAGTGCTGCACAGGGAGTTTCTGGGCAGTCAGATCCGCTATCTTGTCAATGCCGGCGGTGCTGAGATCGTTGTTGATCAGAGCCATAGTTCCGGCAAGGACTGGTTTGAAACCGGTTCTGCTGTACATCTAGTAGCCAATACCAAAAGTGCGGTTGTCCTGTAGCGGAATGCATTGGCTGTCGAAACCAACAAGTCTGCCTACATCGGCACTTGGTGAACCTGCCGTTGCTTGGGTACAATTTCTTCAAGGAAGAGTGAACCAGAAAACAATCCGGTAAATTGTCTAGGGCGACCCGGGGCAGGGTGCACACTATCCAAGACCAAAGCATAATCTGCGAGTCAGGGTATGATTTGGGAGGAATGACGCGAACGCGCCCGGTTGAAGGGGTTTGTGCCCCGAGCCTACCCATTCGATTGCTGGGTGGATAATTGGCTGAATAGCAGCGGTAGGCAGCCGTCGACGAGCCATGGTGCGACGGACAATTTCTGGTCGATGGTGGACATCTATCGATTAGCTGAAGTAAACGGTTGCGGGCTACTTTTCAGCTTTGTCCTAGAGGAATCACTTTGAAAGCGTACAAAATTGCTGCCATTCCCGGCGATGGGATCGGAACAGAAGTCATCGCTGCCGGTGTCGAAGTTTTGAATGCGCTGGCCGGGCGCGAGAACAGCTTCGTGTTTCGTTTTGATGAGTTTGATTGGGGTGGGGAATATTACAAGCAGCATGGTCGCATGATGCCGGAAGATGGCAGGGACCTGATAAGGGATCATGATGCCATCCTCTTTGGTTCTGCCGGACACCCGGACATACCGGATCACATCACCTTGTGGGGCCTGAGGCTTGCCATATGCCAACCATTCGATCAGTACGCAAATGTGAGGCCAGCGAGGCTCCTGCCAGGCATCAAATCGCCGCTGAGCAACGTGGATGATGGCGAACTGGATTGGATAATTGTCCGGGAAAACTCGGAAGGTGAATATGCCGGTATTGGCGGGCGTGTTCATCAAGGATTACCGCTTGAGACCGCAACAGATGTTTCAGTTTTGACCCGATCCGGCGTCGAACGAATTATGCGCTTTGCCTTCAAACTAGCGCAGTCAAGGCCACGCAAATTGCTGACCGTCGTCACCAAATCCAATGCACAGCGGCATGCCATGGTCATGTGGGACGAAATTGCCGAACAGATCGCGCCGGAATTCGCCGATGTCAGCTGGGACAAGATGCTTGTCGATGCCATGGCTGCGCGTATGATTACCAGCCCAAAGTCGATTGATACTGTTGTGGCGACCAATCTTCATGCCGATATTCTATCAGATCTGGCAGCGGCACTTGCCGGTTCTCTCGGGATTGCTCCGACTGCGAATTTGAACCCGGAAGGAGATTTTCCGTCCATGTTCGAACCAATACACGGTTCCGCCTTCGATATCATGGGCAAGGGTATTGCGAACCCGATTGGTACGTTTTGGTCATCTGCGATGATGCTGGAGCATCTAGGCGAAACTGTCGCCGCGAGACGTCTGATGAACGCAATTGAGCGTGTGACTGCCGATCAACAGTTTCATACGCCGGACCTTGGCGGCAATGCCGACACCGAGCAAGTAACGCAAGCGGTGATTGATGCGATACGTGGATCAAACAATTGAATCCCGTGCGGAACCATAGCGAATTATTGTCAGACTTCGTCCATTCTAACGCTCTTGCCGGTCTTTGCCGACAGGTTAGCGGCTTCGGCCATCGCCAAAGCGGCTACACCGTCTTCAATTGACACCGGAACTTCATTTCCAGTCTTGATCACGTCCACAAACGCTTTCCACTCCGCAGCGTAAGCAGTCATATAACGCTCAAGAAAGAAATAGGTCGGTTTGGCAGCTGTCACACCCTGCGCGGTAGATTTCACCACAGTGTTTTCGAGCATGTTTTGCGCCTGCAAAAGACCTTCCGAACCAAGCAGTTCAACGCGCTGATCATATCCGTAAACCGCGCGGCGCGAATTTTTGATAACCGCTATCCGACCATCCTGGTAGGTCAGGCTCACCGCTGCTGTGTCGACATCGCCCAACGAACCGATTTCCGGATCAACAATTGAGGAACCTACGGCCGTGACAGCAACAGGGTTCTCGCCCATGACAAAATTTGCCATATCGAAATCATGAATCATCATGTCGCGAAACAATCCGCCAGAGACTTTCACGTAGTCGATTGGGGGCGGTGCGGGATCAAACGATGTGATGGAAAGCAGTTCCGGTTTTCCGATCTCACCGGCATCTAGCGCCTGCTTTAGCCTTGAGAAATTCGGATCAAAGCGTCGGTTGAAACCGATCATGACCGGTATTCCAGTTTTCTTTACACGGTGCTGGCATTCGCGGGCGCGATCCAGGGAAAGGTCGACCGGTTTCTCGCAAAGCACCGCCTTGCCGGCAGCAATTGCAGCTTCGATGAGTTCGCAGTGTGTATCCGTCGAAGTGGCGATCAGAACGACATCAATCGATCGATCTGCCAGAATCTCTTCGGTTGTCCTGGCTTGTGTATCATATTGTGCTGCAAGCTTTTGCGCATTCTCCGGATAGTAGTCCGAGACTGCAGAAAGTTCGCTATCGGGATTAGAAGAAATTGCGGTGGCATGAACACCCGCAATACGGCCTGCGCCGAGTAATCCAGTCTTTAGCATAATGACCTACCTCTTCGTCGTGCTTCCTTCACGTGATAGCGCCCCCCCTTTCTCCATTCCGCTATCCCGGCTTGTATTCACGAACTGCTTCCGGGTCTTCCCGGGAATGGGGCAATTCGAGCAGCGCACCCCATGCTTCCGGATGTATGTTTTCGCCAGCCCAGTCGAATGTTTCCTGAACCCGTTCGGGTTTCGAAACGCCGACAATCGTTGACGTAACTTTCGGTTCGTGCATCGAAAATTGTAATGCTGCTGCGCCGGGCGATACTCCGTGAATCTCACAAATTTCTTCAATCCTGCGCACCGGCTCAAGTTCGGAGTTTGCAGCCTCCTGATAGGTGATACGCGGCATTTCCGTGCTACCCTTGGCGAGTATGCCTCCAGCGTAAGGGGCCGCATTAAGCACAGCGATACCAGCAGAGTGTGCGTATTCGAACATTTCCCGAGCCGACCGATTCAAGAGGCTGTAGCGGTTGTGACTGATCAACGCGTCGAATGGACGTTCACGCAGAATCGGAAACATCATGTCAATCCGGCCCATGGCCAGGCCGACTGCCTGCGCCAAGCCTTCCTCCTTTAACCGAAAGAGCTCATCCAGCGCTCCGCCCGTGCAGGTAATTTCCCCCAAATCACGGGCATGTTCTGGATCGTGAAGATGGAGGAGGGGGATTTGATCCAATCCAAGACGCGAAAGGCTTTCCTCCACTGACTGCCTTACGCGTACGGCATCAAACCGGCCGGTTTCCATGTCCCGGTCAAGTTTTGTCGAAATTACGAACCCTTCCGGCATCCCACCACGCTCGCGCAAGGCGGCACCAATGCGCTCCTCGCTTCTGCCAAATCCGTAATTGTTTGAAGTGTCGAGGAAATTCACGGGACTATCGAAAATCGCATGAAGCGTATCGTGGGCACGCGCTTCATCGACGTTGTATCCATAGGTGTCCGGCATGTCGCCAATCGCAGAGGTACCAAAACAAAGTGATGTGACCGCAAGCCCGGTATCACCGATCGGTAACTTGTCCATGCTCAACTTCATCAGATCGAACCAGCTTCGACCATATAGTTGTTGGCAGTACACATGGCCGCATCATCTGACGCCAGGAACAGAACCATTCGCGCAACATAAACCGGCTCGACAAGATCGGGGAGGCATTGCCGTTCTCTGTGTCTTTCGATCGATTCCGGTGTAACCCATAATTCCTTTTGACGATCGGTCATGATCCAGCCAGGCACAACCGTATTTACACGGATGCGATGTTCACCGAGATCGCGCGCCATCGTCCGGGTTAATCCATGAACGGCTGATTTTGCCGTTGCGTAGGCCGGAAAACCACCTCCAGCCTCCCACCAGGAATTCGAACCCATATTAATGATAGAACCGCCGCCGCCGGTGATCATGTCGGGCGCTACCGCCTGGATTGAAAAGAACATGTGGCGCAGATTTGTCGCCATGCGCTCATCCCAATATTCCGGCGTTACATCGCTCCAATTGTGCCGGTCGTCACGGGCAGCGTTATTGACCAATATTTGGGCCGGGCCCAATTTCTCCCGGAGTCTCGTTATACCCGCCCGAAGTGAATCGATGTCGCGCAAATCGCAGATTTCATAACTGACGTTTTCAGAATGGGCATTTGCAAGTGCCTCGCTCGCCTCCGCATCAAGATCAAGGAAACCAACTTGTGAACCTTGCGCAGAAAAAGCTTTCACAATCTCGGATCCAATTCCAGACGCACCACCTGTCACCAGGACGGTCTTGCCTTTCAGGCTTGGGTAAACAGCAAAACTCATATGGGTCTCGTTCCGTTATCTTAAGTCTATCAATGTGTTGATGATGGCTGGTCCGTAGGAATTTTAGCCAAACCCTGACCCCATCACAGCCCGTAAAAATAGGCGGCGCGGTTGACCGCGCCGCCATTTATTGTCGTCAGAATTTATTGCACACAACTGTCGACGTTATCATTGTTGCAGACATCGAGGCCGGTGTAGATCGGATCTTCCGGGGTCTTGCCTTCCTTGATATCCTTAAGGATGAACATGGATTTGTAGCCCATTTCATAAGGACGCTGACCGACGAGGCCGTTACCCAGTCCGTCCTTGGTCTGCTCGAGTTGCATGGGCAGAGTATCCGCGACAACAATGGTCATCTCGCCGGAATCCATCTTGCCCTTGTAAGGCTCGGCTGCCTTGCGATAGGCATTGTCGAACCATTGGGTGAACGCTCCGGTTGACAGGAATGCGGTCAAATCCTGATTGGCAGCCAGTATATCGGTCATGCCCTGCACGGCTACATTGCCATCGTCATTGGTGATAAGCGGGCAACCGGAAATCTCGGTCCAGCCGCCATCGCCTGCAAGCGCCGAACCTGGAGGCGTACCAGTGTCCTTGCCGGCAAGGGTGTCACGTGCACCTTTGAGACGTTCATTGTGGTTTGCCGCGGCAGCACCACCGGTTTGCAGGCAGATTGTACCACCATCCGGATGACGGGCCTGAACCAGTTTGGCCAGGTTTACACCGATGTCGTAATTGTTTGTACCGACATAGGTCGTCCGCAAGCCTTTGTCTTCCGGAAGAAAATCGGAGTCCCAGGTGATTACAGGAATGCCGGCATCTACAGCTGCCTTGATCGCCTTGGCCATTGCCGGTGCGTTTGATGGAGCAACGGCGATACCGTCAACACCCTTGGTGATCAGGTCCTGAACGATTTGTACTTGCTCAAGTTCGGTGTGTTCGCCGGGGCCAATATACTCGCAAGTCACATCGCTTAATTCTTCCTGAGCCTTGTAACAACCATCTCTGGCCAGGTCGAAGAATGGATTGTTCATTGCTTTTGGCACGAGTGCGAATGTGTAGTCATCCGCCATGGCTGGTGTGGCAATTGCAAGCATAGCCACTGCTGTCAATACTCTCTTCATGATACTACCTCCCTGTGGATTTTGAAGAGTACACTACGACGGCTCACTTTCCGCCGCGATTGCGAATCTGTTCGAGTAACACCGCTAGGATGAGGAACAGACCCACAAAGAACTGCTGCCAGAGAGCCGGGATACCGGCAAGCAGCAGGGAGTTTCGAATTAGCTCGACCAGCGCCGCACCAATCGGCGCGCCGAGCGCGTAGACAACGCCCCCCATTAGATTTGCGCCACCGATTACTGTAGCAGCGATGACGTTTAGTTCGTAGGTGACACCCATGCCATTGGTAGCTGACCCTGTGTACCCAATGAACATGAACGCCGCCAATCCTGTGCACATCGAACACACCATGTAGACCGATACGATCATGCGTTCGACTGGAATACCGGCCAGTTTTGCGGCTTGCGGATTGCCACCTATGGCAATTACCCAACGACCCCAGGTCGAATAACGCCAAACCCACCAGAACACGGTGGTCAGTACAATCAGTACCCAGACAACGTTGGGAACGCCAAGCATGCTTTCGCCGCCGATCCATTCGAACAGGTCCATATCCGGACCGAAATCGTAGATCATCTTGTTGTCGGAAATCACCATGGCGATTGAACGGGCCATGGCGAGCATGCCCAGCGTAACGACGAATGGCGCCATTTTCAGATAGGCGATCAAAATTCCGTTGATCAGGCCTACAATTGCTGCGGTCAGCATGCAGACGACAAAGCCGGCTTCTATGCCCCATCCGGCCTGCATCGTCAGACCGAGCGTAATGGCGCAAAGCCCCAATAGCGACCCGACCGAAAGATCGATGCCCGCAGTACAAATCACCGCCGACATACCAAGCGCCATTATCCCGAAGAACGCAAAATTCCGAGTAATATTGAACATGTTGCGCTCTGTAAGGAAGGCATCGGAGACAAATGTCATGACAAGCCCAATTGCCAGGATCGCCATGAATACCCAAAAAGGCTGCGTACGGATCACAGCGCCAAAACCGGATACTTCCTGGCGCAGGGTGATGCTGTCATCGATGGCCGCGTGATCGACGTTCGAATCTTGCGCGGACTTTTCCTGTCCGTTTTGAATGGTGTCGGTCATGCTGCCTCTATCGCCCCGATTATTAGGCCCGTGACTTCCTCCGGGCTCGTTTCCTTAATGTTCTTGTCGGCCACCTTGGTCCCGCGACGAAGTACTGCCACCCGATCGCAAACCTCGAACACGTCGGGCATGCGGTGGCTGACCAGGATCACTGCATGACCGGTATCCTTCAGACGTTTAATGAGCGCCAAAACTTCAGCTACCTGCCTGACAGATATCGCCGCGGTTGGTTCATCCATCAGGACAAGCTTTGGATCGGAAAGCCTTGTGCGAGCAATCGCGACGGCCTGTCTCTGACCTCCCGACATCTGGCGCACAAGGTCACGCGGGCGCGTTTCAGATTTCAGTTCCGAAAACAACTCGCCGGCACGCTTGTACATTGACGAATAATCCAGCATCGAAATTGGACCAAAACGCTTCTTCATTTCCCGACCAAGAAACACATTGGCGCCCGCGGTCAGATTGTCGCAAAGCGCCAGGTCTTGGTAGACAATTTCAATGCCGGCGTTCCGGGCGTCTATGGGTTGGCTGAACTGAACTTCCTGACCCTCGATTCTGATGGTGCCGGCCGTAGGAGGATAGTTTCCGGCAATCACTTTCATCAGCGTCGATTTGCCTGCGCCATTGTCGCCCATAAGACCGACAGCCTCTCCGGGTGATATCGACAGATCGACACCGTTCAGCGCATGAATTGCGCCGAAGCTCTTGGTGATGCCGCTCAGTTCAATCAGACTCATTCAATAACCCTCCCTAGATGGCTGGCGGCGCAAAATCGCTCTGGTTGACAGGCATAATATCCTTCAACAGTGACACGGATTTTTGCAAGCCTTCAAGACTGTTAAGCAGAACATCTTCATGTTCGATACTCAACCAGCCATCATAGCCAGCCATCTTAAGACGATAACAGAACCAACGCCACCATTCTTCGCCATGTCCGAAACCCAAAGTGACGTAACTCCAGCTTCTTGCTGGTATATCCGACAGGCTTCCGTTCTCGAGTAGGCTGGTATTTGCCTGTACCGGCGTGTTCAGCAGCGTGTCCTTGGCATGAACATGATAGATCGCTTCGCCCAATGTCTCTGCGGCAATAAGCGGATCTGCACCCATCCAAAATAGATGCGAGGGATCGAGATTGGCACCAATCACCGGCCCGATCGCCTCGCGCAGTCCCAGGAGGGTCGGGACATTGTAAACACATTGATTTCCATGGAGTTCCAGGGCGATCCGTTTTATGCCACTCCTGCCGGCCAGTTCGGATATTCCATGCCAGTAGGGCAGAAGGACGTCTTCCCACTGATAACGCAGGATATCCTGTGTCTCCGGTGGCCATGACGATACCACCCAGTTCGGCATCTTATCTTGTGCACTTCCTGCAGGCAGGCCCGACATGGCGCAGACAGTATCTATTCCAAGTTCGCCCGCCAATCGGATCGTATCCCTCAGGCACTCATCCTGCTTCCGGTCTGCGGGATGCAGCGGATTGCCATTCGCATTGAGGCTGATGATTTCAAGCTGTCGGCTTTCGAAACTCTGCAGAAAACTACGACGTGCATCTGCGCTTGATTTCATTTTTGCCAGGTCGAAGTGCGGTGCCGTCGACCAGCCACCGGTATTGATTTCAATACCGCTCACGCCCATGGTTGCTGCAATATCGAGCATCTCATCAAAGGCCATATTGGCAAGGCTGTCGGAGACGAAACCCAGTTTCATGCCGCCTCCTTGAGAAGGCGGTAGAATGCCGGCTCCTCTTCCATTTCAACGGCTACCCTCGCGCCTTTCCTTAGCGACCGAACGCCAGCCTCCGCCACGATTGCTGCGCAATAACCGTCCCAGGAATTTGCAGCAATCTTCGAGGGCCGACCTGTATTGATCGCGTCTATCCAGGCCTTGTTCTGGCGCCTATAGGCTTCGGCAAATCTTGGGCGCCAATCTGCCGGATAAGGTTGTGAAGATTGATAATCCAGGTCGTATCGCGCAGCAGTATCGGTTGTGAGATGAACCGATCCCTTTTCGCAGACCAACTCGCCGCGGACATCATAGCCATAGGCTGCATTGTTGTTGACTTCAATATTGACCAATTGGCCGTCGGAGGTTTCCAGCACCATCATGACTGGTACGGCCTGATCATCGCTTCGACGCGGTGTCGACACCGAGATGCTTGTGTATTCGCAACCAAGAACATGACGGGCAATATCGAATTCATGGGAAGCGGAGTTTGTGATTGCCATATCGCTGGTAAACCAGGTCCCAGGACTGATCACATTGCGATGAAAATTGTGCATCATCAGCGGACGGCCCATTACGCCTTCTGACAAAGTCTGACGCATTTCACGGTAAGACCTGTCAAAGCGGCGCATGAAGCCCAGTTGCACCAAAGGTTGTCCCAGCCGGGATTCAACGTCGACTATCTGAAGACAGTCCTTGGCCGTTGGTGCCAGTGGTTTCTCACATAATACTGGCTTGCCGGCGGAGATAGCCGCAATCGTAAGTTCGGCATGTGTTTCGTCGGTACTGGCTATAACGATTGCATCGACATCTTTACGTGTAATGGTCGATATCGCATCAGTTCCCGAATCCACAGCACCGCATTCGTCTGCCAATCGGCGGGCTTGTTCCTCCGAGATGTCGCAGACGACCTGAAGCGTTACGCCTGGCAGGTCCTCGGCAATAATGCGGGCATGATCGGCGCCCATTATTCCGGCGCCGATTACGGCAATTCTGATTGTCATTTCTTTTGGCGCCAAATGTCCTGGCGCTCCTCCCATTTACAACGGAACAATATCCATGTCGGCCACATGAGCAAAGCATGTTGATGAGAAGATTTTGATGCATTTTACATCAAATGCTGGAAACGTGATGGAATTTCCAGAATAAAAAGAGATAATAGCCTACTGGCAGTTATTTTTGATGTGAAGTACATCAAATCTGGATTGAGGCTCTTAACATGACTGAATTGCAACGAAGGAGGGGGCCGACAATCCAGTCGATTGCCGAGGCTGCGCGGGTAGGTTCTGCTACCGTCGATCGCGTCCTAAACGCCCGTTCCGGCGTTAGAGAACAAACACGCCAACGTGTCCTTGAAGCACTTGAGAAACTGGCGAAAGAAAATCTCTCTGATTTGGGTTCCCTGGATGTTCGCCTGTTTTGCGAGTCGGGCGATACATTCAACGAGGCGATGGCTGCTGCAGTTGACAGCGTCAACAGAACCAAACCCGGCGTTCAGGTGGTCGGGAATTACGTCAGGACCAGCAGGCTTGAAGCTGACAAATTCTCAGGACAGATCATTGAAGCAGGCCAGAAGTCCGACGGCGTTGTGCTTGTTGCTCACGAGCATCCCGCCGTTAATCAGGCCGTGCGTCAATTGCGTGCCAAAAACATTCCTGTTGTCTGCCTTACGACCGACCTGCCAAGTTCGAGACGCAATGCCTATATCGGCAATGACCAATATGCTGCGGGAAGTGTTGCCGGCCAGCTAATAGGCCATGCCTGCACGGGCCGATCCGGCCGGATACTGATTGCCATGAGCGTATCCTTCAGATGTCAGCAAGAGCGCGAAATGGGTTTCAGGCGCACGCTCAGGACAGAATTTCAGGATCTACGGATTGAGGAACGACTGATTTCGGATGATGAACCGGAAACCACATACGACCAATTAGGCCGGTATTTTGACGAGCATGGTGTACCTGACGCCATCTACAATGTTTCCGGCGGTAATCGGGGTGTTGCCCAGGCACTTGAGAAATTTCGAAATGAAAAGAAAACGATCTTTGTGGGACATGAACTGACTCCCATATCGCGGGGACTGTTGGAAGCAGGCACCATGGATTACGTCATCTCTCACAATTTTGCAGATGAGCTGGCCAGGGCAGTTGCATATATCCGCGATACGCTGAGTTTCAACCCGCCGGATCCGGCTCCCTCGCAAATTCTTGTCCATACAAAGTTCAACTGCGATACGTAATTTGAACATACGCCAATCTCGGCGATGTCTGCCCCAATTTTTCATTTCTATTCTTGTAGTGGCTTGGCGGGTGCTGGTGCCTGACCGTCATATCCACCCCATACCGACTGGTCGAAATGGATTACGGCACCGGTCAACATGCCGCTATCGTCAGATGCCATCCACAGTATGGCGCGGGCGACCTCATCTGGTTCAAGCAACCGCCCGAATGGTAGTGCCTGTCGTGCTTTTTCCTCCCAGGCGGGATCTCCCGATTCCTTCAACTGAAGTTCTCGCTCGTTGTCGGAGGACATCCAGCCGATATCCAGCTGGTTGACGTGGATGCGATTGCGCATCAGTGCGTAACCTGCATGACGGGTTAGAGTCGATAGCGCTCCCTTGGATGCCGCATAAGGCGCAAGAAAAGGTTGTCCCGTACGGCCTGAAGTCGAACCGATATTGACAATACGCCCTTCGACGGATTCGCGCTCCATCACCTTGATGGCACCCTGCATCAGGAAGAACGGGGCGCGCGTGTTGACTGCAAACATCCGGTCAAAGAGCTCTGGCGAGGTGTTCAGCATGTTTCCGCGGTCGGTCAATCCGGCAGCGTTTACGAGTATGTCGATCCGACCAAAATGATCATCCGCTTCGGGAATGACTCTCAGGACGTCATCCATCTCGGCAAGATCGGCGGCAATCATTTTGACAGGAATACCGGTTTCTGCCGTAATGGATTTGGCAACCCTTTCGCCTTTTTCCACTCCGCGCCCGACGATTGCTATGCCAGCCGCGCCGGCTTCAGAAAACAATCGCGCAACGCTGGCGCCAAGTCCCTGTGTGCCGCCAGTGATTACGGCAAATTTCCCGTCAATTCGATTCATTGTTTTACCTCGTCGCGAACAATCGTGAAATAAACACGGTTTCTGATTTCTGTTCTCAATTAACCCGTCTAGTTTCCGACCAAGGTCAGAAACCCAATCCTGATATGACAGCAGAATAACGAATTCGCCAGCCGGTTTTTATCCTGAGCCATGTACAGTGCACCCAACAGTTGACGGTAACCAGCATTTAGCAGACATGCCGTTTCTCGGCTTCCTGCGGGACGTCGCTTGACGAATGGACTTGCATTTGAAAGCTCACATGAATCTCGCAGTACCGGATACGCGGATCGAGCTTCCGGTTGCGGGCAGGATTTCTGCTTTCAGGAGTGACCTCATGCCCATGTCCTCGCCCTGGATGCCCCGCGGGTTCTGGCTGACATCCTGTTGCGTTTCAAACGATCCATGGCAACAGCATCAAGCAACAAGAACCTGCCCTTTGGCAGCGCTGCGAATGCCAGCCAACAAGGCTAAATTGTCCTCACCGGGAATTTTCCGGGTTGAAAATCAGCGCAGTCGATTTCATCTCTCAGACGTTAGATCTGATCAATATTCAATTTTTTTCATGCGAGCGGACCATTATGAGCCAGGATCCCCTTTCAGACATCGTGAAATCGATGAATCTAACCGGAGCGGTATTTCTGAACGCGCAATTTTCTGCCCCGTGGGCGATCACCGCTCATGTCACCGAGGAGGATTGCCTGCCTTTCATGCCCATTCCGCAACAGGTGATCGCCTATCACGTGGTCGTCGAAGGCGAGTTGATCCTGTCACTATATGATGAGGCCGGAGACAAGGTTCATCACCACGCAAAGGCAGGTGACGTCATTTTTCTTCCTGACAATGCGCTGCATGAACTGGCAAGCTCGATTGGATTGGAGCCAGTCAGCGGTGATGACCTGTTATTGCCGGTGGCCGATGACGGCCTGGTTCAAATCAAATATGGTGGCGGTGGTGAGCCGACGCGCGTGCTTTGCGGCTTCATGGCGAGCAATTCCGGCTCCAACCCGCTTCTGGATAGTTTGCCGGAGATGCTGATAATCGGGATAGACAGCCTGGAAACCCGACGTTGGATAGAAGCATCCATTGTTATGGCAGCACGTGAATTCTCGCTTGGCCGGACGCATGGCGGCGGCATGGTTCCGGGTCTATGCCAGCTCTTGCTGACCGAAGCTCTGCGCGCGCATATCGAGCAAAATCCCAAGCCGGACGGTTGGCTTGGAGGCATGGCACATCCGAGGATTGCTCGTGCGCTCTCCAAAATCCACAATTCGCTTGATGATCCCCCAAGTGTTGAAAACCTGGCTGCGGAGGTGGGAATGTCCCGATCCGCGTTTGTCGACCGATTCACGGAAGTCATGGGCGTCGGACCGCGCCGTTATGTGCTGAACCAGCGCATGGAGTTGGCCCAGTGGCTCTTGCAAGACGACCGTTCATCCATTGCGGAAATTGCTGGCAGGGTTGGCTATGATGCAACCGAAGCCTTCTCACGTGCATTCAAGCGAGAAACCGGTCGATCGCCCGCCGACTGGCGCAGATGCGTCGATCACTGATCAGAGCCAGCGTTACCAAATACCAATGACAGGTACATCCGGAATTGTATTGACCCGCCGGTACGATCACGACGGGGCTTTTCTCCGTGGTTTCCCGAATGAGGAAATCAACGCTCTCCAAATCTGAATAGTGAAGCCGAACTCACACGACCGTGAGTATTTCTGGCGGTTTGGTCAATTCGTCCGGTGGTGCAGTCATTCCCGTTGCGCCTTGCCACGATTAGCTATGACCAACGCCCAAAGGGTGAAGCAAACTCCTCCTGGCCAAGCTCGATTGAGCAAGCCGAGGGGAGTGGAAATCCATGCGGCAGTCGCCGCCCAATCCAAACCAAAGAAGTGAAAACAGACATGAAACGTTCAATATTTTTACTCGCGGTTTTTGCCGCTAACCCGGTTTTTGCTCAGGATGTATCCTTTGATGTCGATTTTCGACTTCACGTCGCAGACGGTGTCGCTGAACAGGACGTCTATGTCGAACAAGTACCAGGTTCCGACAATGTGCAACGCCCTGGCCCAGAATTTGCGGACCGTGGTGCAGCCCTTTACGCCTCCACGACACCGCAATCCCATGCGCCGACCGATCCAAAAGCCGTTGGTCCTTTCCCTAAAGGCAAGCCGCTCGACGTCACACTTGGCGAATGGCTGAACGCATCCGGTGCCGGGCAATATAGTTGTTCAGCCGGACAGGGTCGCCTGAACATCAACTTTGAAGGTCTGGTACCCGGCGGTGTCTACACACTGTGGCATTTCTTCATGGTCAACGGTGCTACCGATCCTTTCATCGGAACCTTTGACTTGCCGGTCGGCGAACTGGACGGATCGCAGGCCACATTCATTGCAGACAGTGCCGGCAATGCTGTCTTTGATCAGACCCTGGCATCCTGCCTGCAGTTGACCGGCAATCAGCTTGTCGCCGGCCTGGCTGTGAATTGGCACAGCGACGGCAAGACCTACGGCGTCGAGCCGGGCGCATTCGGCCAAAGCGCACATATCCAGCTCTACACAGATTTGCCTGCTGCAAAGACCGAGTAATCGAAGGAAATCGCGCGGCGGCTTTTGCCGTCGCAAGTCAAGACCATCAGAAACGGATAAGAAAATGACTCAACAAACAAGCAATCACGTCGACAACGGCGTAGACCTGCCTGCGATCCTCGAAGCACGTACTGCGCTTGAGGCAACACCTGAAGCTGCCCAGTTTACCTGGCGTGCAAGCTGCGAATGGATCGAAGGAGTACACAGCCGCTCCACGATCGAGGGTTTTTATGGTTTGGGAGAGGAGCAAAGCCGAAGTCAGACCTTTACGCTCGATGCGGATCACCCGCCTCAATTTGCCGCCACGGATGACGGGGCCACCCCTGTTGAAATCGTCCTTTGTGGTCTTGCAAGTTGCCTGGCTGCCGGAATCGCAACGGTTGCCCAGAACAGAGGTATTCAGCTCCATTCGGTCAAAGCGTATGTGGAGGGAGATATGGATCTATCAGGCATTCTCGGCATTGATGCCGATGTGCGTAACGGATTTGACAGCATTCGCGTATCTTTCAAGATCGAGGCAGATGCCAGTCCAGATGAAATTGCGGCCCTGGTTGCACAATCTCAGAAACGATCTGCCGTTTTCGACATCATCACCAATCCGAGCGCGGTTCATGTGACGGTAGAATAACCCTGATGCCGAACATTTCCACGAGCTCTCGCGTCCGGCGGTTACCGCCGGACGCCGATAGAGGATTGCCTGATGAAAATGACAGACACAACCATCATCGGTGCCGGCCAAAGCGGACTTTCCATGAGTCATGCGCTTTCCCAGCGGTCCATTGACCATCTGGTACTGGATCGTGGCGAAATCGGAAACAGTTGGCGAACCCAGCGTTGGGATAGCCTGCGGATGCTGACACCGAACTGGGCGAACGGGCTTGCCGGGGCACCCTATTCCGGCAGTGATCCTGACGGTTACATGACGGCCAGCGAATTTGTGCTTCAATTGGAGGCTTATGCGAGCAGAAATACAAGCCAGGTGCTGCGGCGATCAGCGGTACATAAGGTGACCCATACCAATGGGGGTTTTCTGGTCGAAAGCGAATCCGGATCGATAAGTTCGCGAACGGTTGTCATCGCGACAGGTGCAACTGCCTGTTCTTCAATTCCAGGTGCCGCCAACTATCTACCATCAAGTGTTTTCCAGATAACGCCCGATCGTTATCGCCGACCTTCGGACCTTCCTCCTGGTGGTGTTCTTGTCGTTGGTGCTTCTGCTTCCGGTGTGCAGCTCGCGCGAGAGCTGCGTCTGGCCGGTCATGATGTGATCCTGGCAGCAGGCAGCCACGTAAGATTGCCCCGTCGCTATCGCGGCATGGACATCGAACATTGGCTTGAGGTCACCGGTACGCTGGATCAGACAAGTCATGATATTTTCGAACAAAACAGAGCGCGGAAACTTGTATCTGCCCAATTGATGGGCGGTACCGAAAATGTCGACCTCAATGCATTGCAGTCTCTGGGAATCTCGGTGGTTGGCCGGTTGGCAGATATTCGTGACGGGAATGCCCTATTTTCAGGGGGGCTTGCCAATCTGGCTGCATCCGCCGACCTCAAAATGCATCGTTTCCTCGATCTGGTAGATGGCTGGATTGCCGAAAACGATGTCGAGATGCCTCAACCTGATCGGCCGGGCGAGACCAGCCTTCCAATTGTCCCAACCCTGTCTTTGCCTTTGGACAATGGGCCAATTCGAACGGTGGTCTGGGCAACGGGCTTCGTGCCGGATTTTTCGTTCCTAGATTTGCCGGTTTTCAATCGCCGTGGACGCCTGATCCACGACGGAGGAGTTTGCCAACTGCCCGGACTTTATGTGCTTGGATTGCCATTCCTTCGGCGCCGCAGATCGAGCCAGATCTCCGGTGCCGCGCATGATGCAGCTGAGCTGGCACAACATATCGAAACCCATCTTCGCACGCGTACCGCTGCTTAAAGTCTTGTGGAAGGACTTCCCAATGAATACTCCGCTGCCAACACGCATTAATGCTTCGTCCGGAAGGAAACCGTCGATCCTTCATACGGTCGGCAATACGCCGATCGTCAGATTGAACAATATTGGCCCAGGAAATGTGAACCTGTTTGTCAAGCTTGAAGCGTTCAATCCGATGGGTTCGGTCAAGGATCGCATGGCACTTGCTGTCATCGAGACTGCTGAACGTTCCGGCGAGCTAACGGCTGGCCAGACCGTGATCGAAGCGACATCTGGAAATACCGGTATCGGCCTGGCCATGGTCTGTGCCCAGAAGGGTTACCCGCTGGTCATCGTCATGCCGGAGAACTTCAGCCTTGAGAGACGAAAGCTGCTCAGATTCCTTGGTGCCAAGGTCGTATTGACTCCCGCTGCAGAACGCGGAACCGGAATGGTACGCATGGCTGAGGCGCTCGCTCGAGCGCATGGCTGGTTCCTGTGCCGGCAGTTTGAAAATGAAGCGAATGCGGACATCCATTCCGACACAACTGCTGTTGAGATTCTCCGGGATTTTCATGATCAACAACTCGATTACTGGGTTACCGGATTTGGAACCGGAGGCACATTGAAGGGGACTGCAAGAGCACTGCGTCTCAATAGCCCGAATACCAAGATCATTGTGGCTGAACCCGAAAATTCCCAACTGTTGTCCAGCGGTATCACACAGTTGCGTAATGCAGACGGTACCGCTGCGCGAAGCCACCCCAATTCTCGTGCCCATCCGATTCAGGGATGGTCACCCGATTTCATTCCGAAATTGGCTGGTGATGCCGTCGACGCGGGATTTTTAGATCAGATTCAACCAGTTTCGGGAGCAGACGCGCTTCAGACTACTCGGAACCTTGCCTGTCGTGAGGGGATCTTGTGCGGTGTCAGCGGTGGCGCGACGGTTGCTGCCGCCCTGGCTGTCGCAAACAGATCGGCTGACGGAACAAACATACTTGCCATGATCCCGGATACGGGAGAACGCTACCTTACCACTCCACTGTTCGATCACATTGAAATTGAGATGTCTGATGAAGAGAGGCAGATCGCATCTTCGGTCACGCTGCCCAAACGAAAGAAGAAAACCGGCGCTTCAGCCAGTGTAGTTGCAATTAATCCCGATGCCGTGAATTTCGTGGAAGACATGGTCAACAATCCCAAGGCGCCTGTTGTCATGTTTGGATTTGAATGGTGCGAGTTTTGCTGGTCTGTACGTCGGTTATTCGACCAGGCCGGTATCCCGTTCAAGTCAATTGATGTCGACAGCATGGATTATCGGTTCAATGACTGGGGCGGAGACGTGTTACGTGCATTGTTCGATCGCACGGGAATGCGTACTGTACCGCAGATCTTTGTTGGTGGATCCTTGGTCGGCGGTGCATCTGATGTCTTGGCTTCGTTCGGGATCGGTACCTTGCAGAATCTTCTTGCCGAACTGCCCAAACCAATTGAGACAAAGCCGGTCGAAGATCCAATGCAGTTCCTGCCGATATGGGTGAAGAGAACGGCGTCCGTAAGTTCTGCAACTGCTCAATCTCGTGAGGCAAGATAGCCAGCGCGATCTGCCTCAGGCTTTTCGCGGTTCCAGCCAGTGAAGATGCGTAGTTCTTCACTGGCCAGTATATCAACGCAAGGAGTTTATTGATCCTGTTCCGCCAGCGTCCAATACCATGGGCAAAGGCAGAAAAGACCAATCCCTTCAAGCGACGGCTCTTGCCACACGCTGGTCAGAATGAATTTCAGCGACTTGCAACGCAGCATCGGCAGCTTCTCTACCCTTCTTGACGAAGTGTTCGAAAAAGAATGCCTGGTGTTCGGTAGCGTCATGGAAGTGATGGGGTGTCAGTGAGACCGATAGTATTGGAACACCGGTTTGAAGCCCGACATCCATCAATCCGGAAATGACTGCCTGCGCAACGAATTCGTGCCGATATATTCCGCCATCGACCACAAGGGCTGCCGCTGCGATAGCGTCGTAATTTCCCGTTGTCGCCAATTTTTGTGCCAGCAGCGGTAATTCAAATGCGCCGGGCACATTGAACGTATCGATTTGCGCGGCAATGTTCAGTTCTTCCAACCTTTTTCTGAATCCGATCAATGATTGATCGACAATATCGGCATGCCATTGCGCCTTTATGAATGCAAATTTCGGGGAGTGTTTCATTGCTCAAGATCCTTTCGAGATAAAAGAATCCCAGAGGTAGACGGATGCCGAAACAGCATGTTTCGCCACTCCATTCTCTTCCATCCGGACTGTGACCGTCGGCCCCGGAATTTCACCGGTGTCTGCTGTCCCATTCAATAGAATGGCGCTCGCGGGCTATTACCGCCGGTGGGGAGTTTCACCCCGCCCTGAGAATGTCGCTAGAATAAGCCAGGGATTGTCCCGGGTCAAAATGGAATCGGCTGATTTTCATTTTTTTGGAGCCGACCGAAAGAACAGCTGGCTACATGTCAGGTCCGAAGCATGGAGATACGGTCAATGACACGGCGTATTTCCGGCAGATGTCTGTCGTCATCGTGCGCCACAAGCCAGGCATCGTGTGACAATTCCGAAATTACATCCGAGCGTCGTTGGAGGTTTGGCTCGTCGTCGCCAATAAATGTTGGCAGGACAATTTGGCCAACACCTTCCAGTGCAAGATCCAATGCAAGTCTTGGGTGGTTCAACTCGTAACAAAAGTCTATTCCCGCGCGCTCCCTGGCCCATCTTGATGAGGGTGTATCGATATCATGGACGATCCAGCGAGACGGTGCGTCAGCAACCGAATAGATGGCGAAGTCGTTGCGTGCGAGTTTCCGTCCTGCAAGTCCTGGCTCCGTAGGACGGCTGTTGCGAATGGCAATCGATGCTTCACGCCGCGACAGGCTTAGAACGGTTTCCGAAGAGACAAGACGCAATCTGATATCCGGGGGATCGCCCGTGATGTCGCGCCAACGCCGTACCAGCGCAAGCGTTGTCCATGTGCCCGCCGACACCTTGACGAGAGGGTACTTGTCCTCATTTGGCATATCCGTTGCCCGGGTGATTTTACCAGCGACGTCCTCTAGCTGACGCAACAACTCGGTTCCCGCATCGGTCAAGTCATAGCCATGGGTGCGGCGTATGAATAATTCCCTGCCCATGGCGCGTTCAAGCGCCCGCATTTTCCGTCCGAGGGTTGGCGCACTTGCAGTGACGTTTTTCGCTGCGGCGGCCAAGCCACCAGCCCGTGCGACCGCCAGAAAGTCCGCCAAATCATCCCAACGAACACGGTCGGTATTGCCTGGATATTCGTTCATGAATGAAATGATAGATTCAATTCGTGTTGTTTAGCAACTATCGGATGATGGTTAGCCTGGCGGCATATGACCTATTCCAGTGTTCTGCCGTTTCTGTTCCTTCTATTCGTTGGAACTGTCTGTAACGCCATGGCGATTTCGTTCATGGGTTTCTTCATTGTCGAAGGTTTGGGACAGCAACCCTGGAGCATAAGCGTTTATACCGGTTGTTTCGCCCTTGTCGTAATTCTGACTAATCGTTTCGTGGCCAGGAAAATGGATGCAGGAGCAAGTCCTTTCCCGATGATAGGGCTTGCTGCGGTCGGCTATTTTTTTGCGGCAATCGCACTCTCTTTCTCGCCGGGTTTCCTCATTGTCTCAACGATTGGTGTAATCGGCTTCGGTCTTGGCACGAGTTTCATGTCCACAATGTTCTCGCTTGGAACCGTTATTGCCGATCGCGCCGCTATCAAGCGCAGCACCTTCAATGCCTATATGCGCGGCACGACATCGACATCCTGGATGATCGGTCCCGCCCTGAGCTTCACCCTTGCGGATATTTTCGGCCCCGAGGCAGTCTTCAGGTTTGGGGTCACCATTGCTCTTGTCTGGATTGGTTTGTGGTGGTGGACAGCTCCGCGCGATGCCGCTGCTACCCCAAGCTCAAATCCACAGGCCGAGATCAATAAGTCCGGGCGCAATCCGGAACTCTGGATCGCGATCCTGTTTGTGTTTTGCCTGGCGCTGGCACATTCTCTGACGTTCACGGCACTTCCAATTTTTTTCGTAAAAGAAGTCGGACTGCCCGGCTATGCTCCGGGTGTTGCGTTCAGCCTAAAGACACTGATCGAGCTTTTCGCGATATTTTCCACGCCATATCTGATTGCACGTTTCGGACTGCGCGCCTCGTTAATTGGCACGGCACAGCTTGCGATCATTGCCACCCTGGTCCTCGCAACAGTCGGGTCCATTCCGCATATGTTGTTCGGTGCCGCGCTCGAGGGAATATATTTCGGACTGTTTTCGACGTTGGCAATCAGTTACGTCCAGTCGCTGTCAAAAGACCGTCCTGCCAATGCAACTGCCCTGTACTGGAATACAATGATGGTCACCTTGGTAGTTGCGGGGCCTGCAGCGGGCTTGATTGCGCAGGTTTCGGACTTCCAGACCGTCATATTTACGGGTTCCGCGTTTGCCGTCGCATCGGTCGTCATTCTGGGATGGCGTTCGTATCAAAAGCGACCGGAAGCCGTTTAACCGGCAGGAAACGGCGCAATATCTTCGCTGGTATTCTTCATCCTCGGACTGTGGTAATCGTGCGAAATTCCGGCGGCACCGTGCCGCGATAGTAAAGACAGAAATCCATGACAGATAAACGCGTTTGCTTTGACTTCGAGATCGACTTTACCAATGGCGGTGGCCTCCAGGGGCAGGGGTTTCGCCTGGACATTGATGAAGACGATATCAGTGAAGATGATCTTGCAGAATATATCGTCAAGGACATGCGGTTGTTGATGGTCGGGGCGGTGCGCATCCTGAACAAGTCCATCATCACCGAGCCCCATAAACGCAAGAACATCGGCCAGGCATGAATCAATTTCCTGTAAGGGTTCTAATTGCAGGGCAGATTGAACAAGTAGACCCTTTTGTCCTCGGAATCCCGGACAAGCCGAACCTCGCCGATATAACCGGAAAAACCTTTTGTGCCAGCGTGGAGCGCCAGATTGAATTCGGGCGCAGCTTCGGGTTTATCACTGGTCAGATTTGGCCGATCGTAAATTCCACTGACCCCAATTGTGCCGTTCCGAAACAGCATGTGTCCCTCAAGAAGGAGATTGTAGCGATCTTCACTTCCCCCCGGCACGACAACCGCCGTATGGATAAACTGCGCCACCTCGTTATCGTCCTCATCGACGAGGCTGATATGTACAAACCGGGTGTCCCCATAGCTGACGTCATCTTCTTCAGCTTTGGTTGAATCGACTTCGAGGTATTTGGGGTACAACTGAAAATCACCACACGGGGTGTCAACTTCCTGAGCCCAGGCTGAACTGACAAGGAAATAAAGAAGACAAAAGGCAAAAGATGACTTGAGGCTTACTTTCATGGCGGCCGGTCCCTTTAGTTCTGGATTAATTTTGACACTAGTCAAATTTCATAAGTCTGGTGGCAATTTGGTTTCAATATGGCGGATATTGTTTTTCAAAGTCTGCGCTATTGCGATTTCTTTCCGCATTCGGCACTGAACAACAAAGCGACTTCGCCATATGGGTAATTCAGATAGATAGAACAAATCCAATTGAGACAGCTCACACATCGTTCCGGTTACTTCTTGCTGAAGCGAACATGATTGTCAGAAAAGGAAAAGTGAATGAACCAGTCTCCAAGCAAATATATCATGATCGCACTCATGCTTGCTGGCATGGGCGTGGCAACATCTGTGCGGGCTGACAATTTCCCCGACATCCGCGGCAAATGGTTCGGCAGCTACAAGGTTGCGTTTCCAGCCGGACATCCGACATTGGCCGATGCGGCCGTCGATACGGTGATGGAGCTAGATGTCTACAAGCAGGAAGACAATCTGATCTGGATCACGAACAAATGGCGCAGGGCTGACTCAGAAACCTGGATTACCGAATATGGGACTGGATCCTTCGACCTGGATGAGCGTGATGAATTGGTGATATCCGAGGAAGGCCCGTCAGAGATAGAGGGTGTAAATACAGGTACATTCATCGGTGAATTTGACGATGGAAATCTCTATCTAAATTATCTGGGTCCGTTGGATGGTGTGTCATTTTCCGTGGAATTAAAGCGCAGCAACAATTAAGCCACGGGCCTGCACTGCACACACCGGACCCGGAGGGAAAAGGCATCGCCCCGAGACCTTCGCTAGCCAGCGGGGCTCGCTGCCGGAGGTTCCCAGCTGCCTTCGAGCAGTTGCCAGGCTGGTAAATAACAGCGGACGATGTAGTTCCAGCCATCGGTAATCGGCAGGAAGTTGGGTTGATCAGGATCACCGCCAAAGTGGATTGTGACGCCACCGTCATCGTCACTTTCTGCGGTTACGCTGTTGAACGAATAGGCATTGTACTGGTTCTTTTCAAAGAAGCCTTCCTTGTTATAGACGGTGACCGACCAGAAGGCATCGACCGGCACATCCTTCGGCATTTTGAGGGTGTGCGGCGTGGTGCCGTCATTCTTTTCAGGCGTGACGTTGAAGTACATTGCCCCGCGTTCCGGATTGCCGCCCCATCCGAATGCCGAAGCAAGGAAATGGTTCAGGCGATTGACCAGTCCACGCTGACCAAACGCGTTTGGAAAAGATGACATCTGGTTGGCAAGCGTGTTGATCTGATTGCGGGTCTCGACGAGAGAATCGGTATCCCAGTCCGGAAGGTCGAGCGTTCCGGGTGAAGCCTGGCGGATTTCTATCGCATCCTGCAATGCATGGGCCGCCTTGACGTCATCGGGATTGTTTGGATCGACAAATGTGCGAAAGAGCGCAAGCACATATCGGGTTCCGACCCCTTCACGTGTCAAAGTCACCTCGCCGCCACCATGCTTCAGTACCGGATTGAAGTGGTCCTGATCGATTACCAGCAGAGACTGGAAGCGATCCGGCGAATCCGGCTTGACGATCGTTACCGGTGTAGTCAGGTCAAATACACCCATGGAATAGAGCGTGTCTCGATTACCGCGAATGGTTGTCTGGTTTTCAACCGAATAGGGCTCGCGCATATGCAGGAACTTGCCGACACCACCGGCCTTGGCGGCATAGCCCTTCATCTGCTCGTCACTTTCGGCGCGAATGTAGTTGCGAACGTTGACCGGATCGCCGGCAAACGCATTGCCCATGGCCGTCAGGGCAATCGCGAGAACAGCAATCAGTCCGGCAATGCTTCTGTAAAATCGATCCAACATTTCGCAAGCTCCATCAAAGTTTCGGTCACGTACTAGTATGACCACCCGACATTCAACCATTGATTTCATCAATGCAATAATTGATTGGTACGGTGAGCAAAATATTGCTGATGTCAGCAGCTCTGCTCTGTCATCTTCGGGGGTCCGCGCGGCTAACAATTCTCAATAGTTTGCTTTTCGCGCTACCAATCCGAGGATGACGAATGGAAAGAAGGCCTCCAAAAAACAAATCTATCCCCGCCCTCAAACTCTACCCTTATCCTTGCCCCACTGTTGTCTGACACAAACGCCGGTTTGATATCGCCGTCATTTCGGAAGACACCAGCAGCGGAGCGCCCTGGCGTGCTGAAAAACTGCATTGCGGGGTTACAACCGGAAGCCCTCGGGCATCCGGCGAGAGGCTTTATCGGAACAGTGTGCTGAAGAGTCCGGTATTGACATCAAATCTTCGCGCAGGGCGGTGCGGGCACGCACACAGCCCAAAGACAAAAGGCGTCACCGCCCTACAGTTTGTGTAACTCCTCGACAAGACACGGACGAAAACCCCGCCGCGTGAGGGATGACGCATGTCTGATAGTACAGGGAACATTTTCACTATAGCGATGGACACCCCAAAACGCGCGTCACCCCGGACGCTACTGCGATCCGGGGTCCATTATACCGCGCAACGGGCACGGGCGTTTGTTTTAACGTTCTGTTTTTCGACCGCACGCCTACGGGTACCAATGGATCCCGGTTTGCATGGCAACCGGGATGACGCCGAGGAAAGGGGCCGCCCACTCTCAAACCAAAGACATGCCAACAAACATATGCCACCCTTGCCGCGCAGGAGCTAATCGACTACGAACAGCGCGACTTAAAAAACCGCGCGAAAACACGTTTCCATGTCGAAGAAAAACAAGAAGCCGAACAAATTGAAGGCCCGCCTGCCGCGTGGCTTTGTCGACCGTTCTGCCGCCGATATACGGGCGACCGACGCCATGCT
>JBCCEP010000003.1:0-32144 GCA_039030215.1 Pseudomonadota bacterium | reverse complement strand
TCCGAAATGGCGATATCTCGCGCCTCGACAGAAAGCTCCCGAATTGTTTCCAGGCTTGCGCGGATGCTGGCATGCAACAGTTCCCAATTTGCCACGACCGGAACATTACCAAAGGTTTCGATTCTGGCTGGTCCGTCTAGTTCTGCCACGATTTTACCGGGATCGTAAAACTGTGCGGCGGAACGAAATGCGCCGGCCTGGGCGGTGCTGCCATCGTCAATATTCTGGCTGGTGATGGTGGCGCATGAAACGCCAATTCTGAATGGAAAGCCGGTAATTTCTTGGTCATTACATTCCAGCTGGATGCCATAATTGAACAATTGCTGTGTAAGCAGGTCGGCGCGCTGTTCCAACTGTCCGGCGCCCCAGTTCCATGCGAAAAGCCAGGCAAACCCGATCGCACAAATGACAATACCCATTGCAATGAATCGGATTAACCAATAGGTCCGGCTTGGTGGCTTTTGCGATGACAGGTCAGGCATTTCTTGGTTTTATCCGGTTACCGGGCATTGGAGACTACAGGTTATATGAGCGATTTCTGGGTGTTTGGCTATGGTTCCCTGATGTGGAATCCAGGGTTCGAGACCATTAAACGTAGCAAAGCGGTCATGCATGGTGTCCACCGCGCATTGTGTATTCACTCCTGGGTGCATCGCGGAACGCAGAAAAATCCCGGCCTGGTGCTCGGACTGGACCGTGGCGGCAGTTGTCACGGCGTCGGTCTGAAAGTCGATGGCCAGATTCGAGAAAGTGTCATTGAATATTTGCGCGCGCGGGAGTTGGTTACGCGGGTTTATATTGAGCAATGGCGCTGTATCAGGCTTGAAACGGGTGAGCGCGTACAAGCCTTGACCTATCTGGTTGATCGCGACCACGTGCAATATGCAGGACGTATGAGTGATCATGAAATCTGCGAAATCATTTCCAGGAGTTCTGGCAAATCGGGCAAAAACATCGATTATGTTGTCAATACGGTCGATCATTTGCGCGAAACCGGCATTCACGACCCACATCTGGAAGCGGTCATCGATGAATATGACGATAATCACGCGTCAGCAGGGGAGTAACAGCTAGTTGGCGGATGCTGATGATTGCCCGTGCAGGATAGGCAGTGGCGGGGGATCGTTCGACGTTAGAGCTTCTTCAATCAGCGCGGTGGTGGCGGTTTCTATCCGGTTCTCCAATTCGGCCGAGAACTGGGATTTCCTCAATCCCGGTTCAATGGGTGGGAGAAATTCCATGATTATCTTACCGGGATAGATTTTTGACGACTTACGTGGCCAGAACAGTCCCGAGTTCAGCGCGATCGGAAGGATTGTGGCGCCCAACTCGTCGTAAAGATGGGTAACCCCATATTTGTAATAGGGTTTCGCGCCGGCACTTGTTCGGGTTCCTTCGGGATAGATGATGATCTTGCGCCCGGCATGATATTGGCGCTCTGCTTCCAGCGTCATCGAAGCCAAGGCAGCGCTACGTTTGCCGCGATTTACCGGCACGACATTCATTTTCGCAGCATACCAGCCAAAGAGCGGTATCCACATCAATTCGCGTTTCAGGACGTAACTCGGATCATCCAAGAAAAGCAGCTGTGTATAGGTTTCCCAGGTGGATTGATGCTTTGAAGCAACGATAAATGGCCGGTCGGTCGGAATATTCTCGAGGCCGCGAAATTCATAGACTGAACCAATCGTCCAGTGCTGGAGAATCAAATGGGACTTCGCCCAGAGCCGAACAACCCGCCAGCACAATTTGCGCGGAATGATGAAAAACACCGGCGTCCAGAACACCATCTGGATCGCATTTGATGCATAAAACAGAATGTAAAACAAAAGGGAGCGGATCAAGATCAATCAGATGCACCAGAATTTGCCAGTTGCCAGGATACAATGAAAGTTCGTACTCATCATCGCTTGAAGCTGCAACCGTAAATGCGGATATCCTCGGATATTGGAGCAGGTAATGAGTATAGGGATGTCGATGGGTCAGTTTAAATCAAAACGAGAATGTCGAGGCCAAAGCCGATCTGTTCTGTTTTTCGCGAACGCCCAGCCGCAGTCTGGCGACGATATATTTGAAGAATTCGCCGCTTACGATTTGCCATTTCCGTTCTGTCCAGGGTGAGGCCAAAAGCTGTCCGTCACCACTCTTGACGGCAAACGGAATTACTTCTGCTCCATCAAGCCGACGGGAGAACTCAATCATGCTGCGTGGCATGTGATAATCGCTGGTTACCAGAATGATCTTGCGAAAATCATTGTCCTGAGCCCATTTACCGGCCTGTTTGGCATTACCGACGGTATCCAGGGCGCGGTCTATATCGACACAACAGTCAAACAGATCAGCCCGCGCGCCATTCACGCGGCGCAGAACGTTTCTGGAAGTTTTTTCGTGGACACCGGATATCAGTAATCTCTTGCCCTTACCCTGGCGCAACAACTCCAGACCGGTAAATATCCTGTCGCCGGCTCCGGTGAGCACGACGATGCCGTCTGCCTCAGGAAGTTCTGTCGTGTTCGCAAGGCGGTCAACTTCCGATGCGAAATAAATTACGCTGCCAATCAAAGCGATAACAGCTACCGCCAATATCAGGCTGAACAGGCGCAGAGGTCTGGAAAACCGGCCAAAACCCTTGGATTTGCCGTGTTCTTTATCATTTCGTGTTTTTGGCAGAACTGATTCAATCAATTCGATACCCCGGTGCAGATTCCTGCCGCCTGCGCTGCGACATGGTAACCGCGTTTCCTCAAACCCTCATAATCCGACTCAACATAATTATGAACCATGGCGAGGTGGTGGCAAAGCATTTTGCGACAAAATTGCTGCAAAGATGCCTATTCCGGAGTGCGTCGGCGATATCTTTCCAGGTCACCTACCTGCTTCATGACCGTCAATCGTGATGTGCCTGCTGCCAGGACCGCTATTATGATCACCACAGCGGCTATACCAGCATATCCCATCCAGTTTACGACGAAGTTTCCAAACAATGCAGACAGCTGATCAGCTTCGGGGGTTGCCTGATTGAACTGCGCCCATAGACCAAGAACGACGAAGACAAGCGTTGAAGCCACTCCGCCAATGAGTGAGCCACGCAATGCAAGGACAAGAAAATGCCGTTCAAACTCTCGGGCAATGAAGCGGCCGTCAGCGCCAACGAAATGCAGAACTTCGACGATTGACCGGTTTCCCACCATGGCACCGCGCGTGGCGAAGATCACTGTCAAGACGGTTGCAACGAGAACGAGTCCCAGCACGCCCAGACCAATCGCGACCATGGTCCACGCCATTGCGTTGAGACGATCTGTCCAGACACGGTGATCATCAAGTGATGCACCGGGTACATTTTCTTCCAAGGCGCTGCGAATGGCGGCAAAATCCGGTCTTGCACCCGGCTTGGTGGACACGGTCAGCAATCTTGGAACAGGAAGCTCATCGAGATCGAGACCTGAACCCAACCACGGTTCCAGCAATCTGGCTGAGCCTGCTGAATCCAGCGCGGTGATTTTTGCAATACCGTCAAATGTCAGCACCAGCCGGCTTGCCTGTCGAACTGCGTTGTCCATTTCGACATCGTCGAACGGCCGAATCTGAATGGTTACCTCGCGCGAGATATCACTCTGCCAGGCATTTGCAGTCTGGTTGATTATGGAGACCGCACCGACCGTCAAACATGCCAAAAATGCCATGATAATAATCACCGTCGAGAGCGCCTGCCCGATGATTGTCTCGCGAGGAATTATATTTCGCCCACTGCTCAGATTGTAACGAGGCGGAGCATCGCCAGGCGGAACGGCTGCTGCCGATGGCGGCGGCCTTCTCACCTGTGCCCTTTTGGCCGCGTTGCCTGGCCGTGTTTTGACTTTCCTGTCAGCCATAGATCTGCAGCCGCCCTTCATTCAGCACGAGCCGTCGTGCTTCAAACTGATCCATCAAGACGAGGTCATGGGTTGCAATGACGACCGATGTACCGGAACGGTGCAACTCTATGAACAATCTCAACAGGCGCCGGGCCAAGGGTGGATCGACGTTTCCCGTGGGCTCATCGGCCAGGAGGACGGCAGGCTGGTCTATTAACGCGCGGGCAATTGCGGCCCTTTGTTTTTCGCCGCCCGACAATACCGGCGGCAATACATGCATCCTGTCTCCCAAACCAACCCATTTCAACAACTCGGTAACATCGGAACGGTATTGTGCTTCTTCCTTTCCGCGGACGAGCAGGGGGAGAGCCACATTTTCGTAGGTCGTCAGATGGTCAAGCAGGCGAAAGTCCTGGAACACCACACCGACCTTGCGCCGGATAGCGGGCATCTGGGACCGTTTTATCTGGGAGGCTTCCTTTCCGAACACTTTCACAAGGCCGCGGGTAGGCTTGAGCGCCAACAGCATCAAGCGAAGCAGGCTGGTCTTGCCGGCACCAGAAGGCCCTGTCAGAAACTGAAATGACTTCGGCGCGATATCGAATGTCAGGTCCGACAATACTTCCGGCCCGACACCATATCTCAACCCTACATTCTCGAACTTAATCAAGGTTTTTCTCGTGAATCACTAAAAATGAACCATGCGTTAACCATGGTTAATAATGCATTAATGATTTTGGTGTATCCGATTTGTGTGCAGCTGTGAAATGCCTCGATCATGCTTGCACTGTTATCGGAGAACAAGGATGCAGTTCAGCAGTCAATCTTGTCCGAAATGCGCCTGGCGAACAGACGCTTCTGCTCGAATGGGGCAAGGTGTTTTCAAGATGGATAGCAACGAAAGAGGCATTTGCAAGGTTTGCGGGAAAAGCCAGCGGCAATCGAGTGATGTCGGCAGACCGAAAATAATTGATGCGGTAGTCGACAAGGATGACGGGATAGCGCGCATAAGCCAGCCAAAATACAAGTTTGGCCTTATTGAGCATATTCGTGGCTCAAGAATCGCAGGAATTGCCTCGACCCTGGACGGTTTTCTTATCCTGACCCTTGTCATCATGGCTGTGTTTTTGATGTTCCAGCCATTTTCCATGGATTGGCGCGGCGGTCTTTCGCTGATGCAAGACAAGGGAATAGAGATCAGCGCACTTCGCACGGATCAATTGACCCGGAACGGTAAATTAGCCTTGCGGGTCGAGGGGCGGATTACCAATAATGATTCGGTAAGACGCGAAATCGGCGATGTCACCATTGTGGTCAGGAAACCTGCGGGTACAGCCGTTCGAAGCTGGAAACATCGGCCGGCAATGGAATATCTGGAACCGGGCCAATCAATCCGGTTCATTTCTGCGGCAGGCTCTTTGCCCGGCAGGGCAAGCCGGATAGAAGTATCAGCTGCCGGATATGTTACCGGCGTCAATATGTAGAAATCGCCGCCATTAAGAAGCGGCATTCATCAGAGAGAGATGCCGCTCATGCCGATTGTTCGAAACAAAAAGATTGAAGTGCTGTTTTCGTCCGAGCAGCTTGCGATGCGAAACAGGCAATTGGCGGAACAGATTGCACTGGGTGATCTCAAGGACATTCTGGTTTTATCAATACTCAAAGGGTCGTTCGTCTTTGCAGCGGATCTGATCCGGGCGCTCCACGCGGCCGGCCTGGCGCCGGAAGTCGAGTTTATTTCCGTCTCCAGTTATGGGGCAGGAACCGAGCCCGGGAAACTCAAACTGCTGCGGGATGTCGAAAGTGATGTACGCGGTCGCGACATACTCCTTATCGATGACATTCTCGAGTCGGGCAACACATTGAAATTCACCCAGGATCTGATGCTGGAACGCGGTGCCAACAAGGTCGCCATCGTAGCACTTTTGAACAAGGGCATGAAACGGCGCGCCCAGGTTCATGCAGATTATGTCGGGTTTGAATGCCCGGACAAATTTGTCGTTGGTTACGGCATGGATGCAGGGCATGCCTTCCGGGAATTACCATTTGTCGGCGTCGTTACCGGCGAGGTTTGATTTTCTACTGTCGGTTTGGTGGTCGTGTAACTGCCGATCTACTCGGCATCAAGCAGACGCTCGAGATATTTCTTCTCGATAAGCGGTGAGGACGGTTTTGCCAGGCGCTCGCGAATTGCTTCCATGATTTCGCGGGCCCTTTGGGCATCAATTTCCCCGGGCAGTTTTGTCTCGTCACCGTCTTCAAGTCCTTGCGCCTGTCGTGACCTTCCCAATGGATCCGAGCGCTGACGGTCCGGCCCGCCTCTTTGGCCGGGCCCTTGCTGTTGACCGGGTCCTTGTTGATCGCCAGCCATCTGCTGCATCATCGATTGTGCGCCCTGGCGAAGGGCTTCAAGCGCCTGGCCCTGATCGGTTGTTGCCTGACCGGTGTTACCCTCTCCCAGATTTTCTCCGGCTTCACCCATCTCGCGACCTGCTTCGCCAAACTCCTGGGAAGGATCCAGGCCCATCGCCTCGAGTTCCTCGCCAAGTTCCTGCAATTGCTGACGAAGCGATTCCTGGGCTTCCTGCATTCTGCGCAACGCCTCGGCAAATTCCTCAGGGGTCATCTCGCCATCGTTGCCAGGTTGTTGTTGCTGACCCTGTTGACCCTGCTGGCGTTGTCCCTGCTGACGCTGCCCCTGCTGATCGCCAGACCGGTTTTGGGGTCTTTGGCGCTGCATTTGGAAGGTTTCGTTCATCAGTTCCTGCTGACGGTTCATGAGCTCGCTCAGCTTGTCGAGTGCCTGATTCATGCGGTTTCCGTCGGCCTGACGTTGCTGCATGTTGCGCCCGGCACGCAGATTATCCATCATCCGCTGCAATTCGCTCAGCATTTGCCTTGCCGCATCGCGGGAACCTGAACGTGCCAGATTTTCAATCTGGTCCATCATGCGCTCCAGATCGCGTTGGCGCAGAGTCTGCATCATCTCGTTCTGCTCAAACGGATTTGCGGTCATCGGATTACGGAGGGCTTCTTCCGCCATCATTTTCATGAATTCATCCATCGCCTCACGCAGTTCTTTCATCAGCTGGGCGATTTCCTCGTCGCTGGCACCGTTTTCGAGTGCCTCGCTGAGATTTTCCTGGGCTTCGCGAAGTTTGCGTTCGGCGTCCGAAAGATCGCCAAACTCCACGGCAAGCGCAATTTCCCACAACAGATCTAGAGAGCTGCGAAGCGTATCATCGTCGGGTGCAGACACGATGCGGCGATAGGCAACGTTCATCGATGTAAACGCGCCAAGATTGTCTATGAAACTTTCAGGTGCAGTCAGGACTGCATCGAGCAGGTTTGCGACATAGGGTGCCTTGCGAGCATCCAGCGCCAGAATGCGGCGTTGCTCAACCAATGCCAGCGCCAGCGGCTGGGAGAAGCGGCGGCCTGGCAGGACCATCTCATGTTCCTGACTTCTGCCGGTCTGTCCGGCGTCATCTCGGGCGGTAAGCGCGATGGTGACCTTGCTGCCGGCCCAGGGATGGCTTGAGAGGTCGCGATTAACCTTTGCGCTGCCGGATTTGGCGCGGCGGCGCGGCAATGTCAGATTGGTCTCGGGCGGCTCCACCAGAGGTCGGGCATCCGGATCGGTTTCGATCAGCGATTTGAACTCGGCCTGTGCATCGACGATCCCGTAATCATCCGATAGTTCGTAGCTGAGTTGCAATGAACCCGACAGTGAGCGGCCGGGCGGATCGATGAACGTGATTTCCGGCGCCCGATCGGGAATTACGGTAATCGGCCAACGCGCAATTTCGACATTGTCGGATTCCACAACAATTGTTCCGTCGGAAATCAACTGATGAGACAGTTCCGAACCGTTCCGATTTTCGCCCGTTGAAGCCGGGGAGGGTGTCTCTGCCGATATTGAAGAGGCTAGAGCCTGCTCGTCTGCCTTTGGCAGTATTTCGGTTTCAGAGATGCCATCGACAAATTTTGCAGAAATTTCACCCTTGCCGACAAATCGTAATGTCAGTTCGCTTCCATCGGGAACGGAAATTGCGTCGCCTGACAGTTCGGCCAGGCGGTCGTTCAGGAATATTGGCGCCTTGCGGGTATAGGCAGGTGGATTAACCCAGGCATCCAACCGGCTGAGAACTTCGCGTTTATCCGGTGCCCGGAAAAAGGCATCGGCAACGCCTGCATTTTGCGGGCCAAGCGAAAAGCCGAAGGCGGCAAATGCAAGTACCGCAAGGCAGGCACGAATCGCCCAGGGGTCCTTGCGATTGGCATCCGGCGTGGGCGACCCCGAAGACAGGGAATCGAGCCTTTCGGCCATCCTCCGGCGGTGTTCGTTCCAAAGCGCATCCGAAAACGAATCCCCGTTGCCCATTGCGATTTCGTCGCTTTGAGCGGTCAGTGGGCGATCTTCCAGTCTAGAAGCGGTTTCGATCCGTCTTGTAATTTGCGCGGAGGTGGGAAACCGAAGTTCGCGAAAATGCTTCAATGAATACAAGAATGCAGCTGCGAATCCCGCCAGAGCCACATACCTGATCGGGTCGGAGACCCATAGCCAGACGCCGGCCCAGGAGACAGTAAAAAATGCAATGACCACGCAAATCGCAGGAATCGCAAGCGGCCAGAACGCTTCCCAAAAAAGAATCAATGACGCCCAGAACCGAACCAGGAAATTGGGTTTATCCCTGGTCTGCTGCTCGTATGTCGGCATTACGTCATTATGTTCAGGGTTCACCGGCGGCTTTCACGCTTGTTTCGGTCTTTTCTAATCTAGCACAGAAAACGGCGTTTTCGAGTGCTGTCTTGAAATTTCGCCAAAATGTGAGCGGACGGGTCCATGCGAAACCGTAATCTGTCAAAAGACTAGTTATCGAGCCATACCGGCAGGCTATCCATTCCGATTAGCGCATCATAGTCGGTGCGGGGCCGAATGACATGGAACTGATCGCCCTTTACGAGCACTTCAGGAACCAGAAGCCTGGAATTATAGGTTCCAGATTGAACCGCACCATAGGCTCCAGCAGAACCGATTGCATATAAATCCCCGGGTGACATTTCAGGCAATTGACGGTCAAGTGCGATGTAATCGCCAGTTTCGCAAACAGGACCAACAACATCTGCTGTCAATGTGGTGGTTTGCGAAGTCGGCTCTTTTACCGGGAGAATCTCATGCCAGGCATCATACAAGGTCGGGCGAATCAGGTCGTTCATTGCGGTGTTGCCGATGATGAATGATTTACCGTCACCATCTTTGACGTAAATTATCTCGCCGACAAGAATACCGGCATTTCCCGCAATCAGACGGCCAGGCTCGAATATGATGGTGCAGTCGAGCTTGCGGACGTGTTTCTTGACAACGTCAGCATATTCGCCCGGATCCGGTGGGGGTATGTTGTCTTTCTTGTAGGGTATGCCCAGGCCACCACCCAGATCGACATGATCGATATTGTGGCCATTTGAGCGCAATTGAAGGATCAAATCCTCCAGGCGTGCAAAAGCCCTGTCGAATGGTTCGAGATCGGTAATCTGGCTGCCAATATGCATATCGATACCGGTTACCTGTATGCCGGGCAAGGTTGCTGCAAGGGCATAGATGTCGTTCGCATCCGACCATGGAATCCCGAATTTGTCGCCTTTCCTTCCGGTCGAGATCTTTGCGTGCGTGCCGGCGTCAATGTCCGGATTTATCCGGAACGACACATTTGCGGTCTTACCCAATGCTGTTGCGCGGGCAGAAAGGGCCTTCAGTTCGGGAACAGATTCAACATTGAAGCATAAAATACCGGCTTCGAGCCCTGCATCGAACTCGTCCACGGTCTTGCCGACACCGGAGAACATGATTTTTTCCGGTGGAATACCAGCCTTGAGTGCGCGCAACAATTCACCCAGGGAGACGACATCAGCGCCGGAACCTAGACGCGCCAGTGTGGTCAATACAGCCTGATTGGAATTCGCCTTCAGGGCATAACAGACGAGCGCGGGAATATCGTCGAAAGCTGCGGAAAAAACCTTGTAGTGACGCTCCAATGTCGCCGTCGAATAACAATAAAACGGTGTTCCAACCGCGTTTGCTATGGTCGGGATTGGCACGTCCTCGGCGTGAAGCACGCCGTCTTTGTAGTCGAAATGATTCAAGACATGGTTCCGGAGCGTGCGTTATTCCAGAAGAGGATCGAGGATAAATGGACGATCAGGCTTTTCGGGCCTTCTTTCCAATGGATTTCCGGCTTCGTCGGTCGAGATTATGCTGGTATCAGGTGGTGCTTCCGGCGCACCGCGACGCCCGCAAGCGCTGACTGCGACTGCGAGTGCGATCACTACCAGAACCGATAGTGTGAGCCTGAACAGTTTTGTCGTATCCACAATTGTCACCGCAAATCTCCATGTCCGGCGAAACGCAACGGATTTCTACTTTGTTATTCGTCAAGCGCAGACGAAAGTCAAACGCTCGGGACGCTGTATTTGCCCGCACTTACCGATCGAGTCGCTGGCGCCAATATTTGACTTGTTCGGCCACATTTTCCGGTGATGTGCCACCAAAACTTGTGCGGCTGGCGACCGATTTTTCGATCGAAAGGACATCGAACACGCTGGCATCAAACTGGTCACTGATTGATTTCAAGTCCTCCAGCGACAACTCCTCCAGTCCACAGTTTTTTTCTTCCGCCAAAGCAACAGCACTGCCGGTAATGTGATGTGCTTCCCTAAATGGAATGCCAGTTTCGCGCACAAGCCAGTCGGCCAGGTCGGTTGCGATTGAGAACCCGGAATTGGCTGCCTTCGCCATTTCCTCGGTATTCACCTTCATGTCAGCGATCATTCCAGTCATCGCCAGAATCGCGAGTTCGATGTTTTGTGCTGCGTCAAAGACCGGTTCCTTGTCTTCCTGCATGTCTTTTGAATAAGTCAGCGGAAGTCCTTTCATAACCGTAAGCAAGGCCAACAACGCTCCGTTGATCCGTCCGGTCTTGGCTCGCACCAATTCGGCTGCATCCGGATTGCGCTTTTGCGGCATGATGGATGAACCTGTCGAAAATTTGTCCGACAGGGTGATGAAGTTAAATTGTGGCGTCGACCATATGACAATTTCCTCTGCCAGCCGGGACAAATGCGTCGCGCATATTGCGGTCGTGGCCAGGAACTCGAGCGCAAAATCACGATCAGACACCGAATCAAGTGAATTCCGTGTTGGTTCGCGAAAACCCAGCTCGTTTGCTGTCATCTGGCGATCAATGGCGAATCCTGTTCCAGCCAGGGCGGCGGAACCGAGCGGACACTCATCCATGCGCTCGATCGCGTCGAGGTATCTGGAACGGTCGCGGGCAAACATTTCCACATAGGCCAGGCAATGATGACCAAAGGTCACGGGCTGGGCAGTTTGCAAATGGGTAAATCCCGGCATCACGTCGCCGGCATGCTCTTCTGCTTTGTCGAGAAAAACCTGAATCAGATTTTCAAGCAGCGTCGCGGCTTCTCGCCCTGCGGATTTGACCCACAGTTTGAAATCAAGTGCTACCTGATCATTTCGCGAACGTGCGGTGTGCAGCCTTCCTGCAGCCGGGCCAATCAATTCGGCAAGGCGGGCTTCAATGTTCATATGTATATCTTCGAGGCCAGCTGAAAACTTGAAGCTGCCCGCCTCGATTTCTGACAATATTGTGTCTAGACCGTGAAGGATCGCTTCGGCATCAGAGGCAGAGATGATTTCCTGTTTGGCTAGCATCTGTGCATGGGCTTTCGAGCCCGCTATATCCTGGGCATATAGTTTGACGTCGAAATCAATCGAGGCATTGATCGCCTCCATGATCGCATCGGGGCCAGAAGAAAAACGGCCGCCCCACATTTTGTTACCGGAACCGGTATCGCTCATTTTTAGTTCTCCGGGAGCCTGAAATGAAGAAGTTCAGTACTCGCACTTTGGTCAGCCTGGCCCTGCTTGTCGGTGTAGGCATCGTTGTCCTTGGCGGGGTATACGGGATTTGGGGTTCTGTTGGCAATCAGGACCAGCAGGTCAATGCCTGCAGCGGATCGCAATCGCTGGCAGAAAGACTTGAAGGTCTGAATACAGGCCATGTCGCTGCATTTGTCATTGCAGATGCGCCCAAGCAATTGGGAGCCCTGGCATTCAAGGATGAAAATGGCGCGCCGGGCAGTCTTGAAGACTACCGCGGAAGGACGGTGCTGTTGAACTTGTGGGCCACCTGGTGTGCGCCTTGCAGAGAGGAAATGCCGGCTTTGGATTCCCTGCAGGAAGCTATGGGCGGACCGGATTTCGAAGTTCTTCCAGTAAGTGTCGACCTTGGCGATGATGTAAAGCCGAAACGATTTTATGAAGAAACCGCAATCAAGGCATTGCCATTCCGGCATGACGGCACGATGTCGATCTTCAACGATCTGAAGAAGATGAGCCTTGCGGTTGGAATGCCGGTGACATTGCTGGTCGATGGCGAAGGTTGCGCACTGGGATCCATGAACGGCCCGGCGGACTGGGCCAGTGAAGATGCCAAGACAATGATCAATGCCGTGGTGAAAGCTTCAAGTTAGGTAACTGTATTACCTTGTCGGTACCGGTTCCTCGCCGCGGTAATCGTAGAAACCACGGCCGGTCTTGCGGCCAAGCCATCCGGCTTCAACATATTTCACAAGCAGCGGGCAGGGCCGGTATTTGCTGTCCGAGAGACCATCATGCAGAACCTGCATGATGGAAAGACAAGTATCCAACCCAATGAAATCGGCCAGTTGCAACGGACCCATGGGATGGTTGGCGCCAAGGCGCATTGCGGTATCTATTCCCTCAACCGTGCCCACACCTTCGTAGAGCGTATAGATTGCCTCATTGATCATCGGCAGCAGGATACGGTTTACCATGAAGCCGGGGAAATCCTCGGACACAGCGACTGTCTTGTCGAGTGAGGCAATGAAGCCCAAAGCAGCCTGGTAGGTCTCATCAGCCGTGGCAATTCCACGGACGAGTTCCACCAGCTTCATCACCGGCACCGGATTCATGAAGTGGATACCGATAAACCGCTCCGGCCGGTCAGTCGCAGAAGCAAGCCGGGTGATCGAGATGGAGGACGTGTTTGATGCCAACACACCTTCCGGGTTCAGGATCGGGCAAATGGTGGCGTATATGTTGCGCTTTATCGCTTCATTTTCGGTTGCCGCCTCGATAACCAGATCGCAGCTTGCAAGATCTTCCATTTGTGGCGCAGGACCCAGCAGGGAAATTGCCTTTTTGCGGTCCTTTTCGGTTATTTTCTTGGAGGCAGCCTGGCGGGCAAGATTTCCGTTGATGGTGGCAAGTCCGGATTCGACATTGTCCGAACTCAGATCGTTCAACAGGACTTCATAACCCGCAAGCGCACAGACATGGGCAATGCCACTGCCCATCTGTCCGGCGCCAATTACACCGATTTTCTTGAACTGATCTGTCATTGTCACACTCCAAACAATCTTCCCGCAAGCTGCGGATAGCGCAAAGGCTACAGTAGAACATCTTGGGTGACCATGATTACCGGTGAACGGTTCTGTCAGTCCAGTGCTTTTTCAAACTGCGGCAATACGTCGAACAGATCCGCGACCAGTCCGTAATCGGCAACCTGGAAAATCGGCGCTTCCTCATCCTTGTTGATCGCCACAATGACCTTGGAATCCTTCATTCCGGCCAGGTGCTGGATTGCCCCTGAAATGCCGCAGGCGATGTAAAGATCGGGCGCGACGACCTTGCCGGTCTGGCCAACCTGCCAGTCATTGGGTGCATAGCCGGCGTCGACGGCAGCCCTTGAGGCGCCAATTGCCGCGCCGAGCTTGTCGGCGACCGGAATAATGACTTCCTGGAACTTCTCGGCTGAGCCAAGGGCGCGGCCACCGGAAATGATGATCTTTGCAGACGTCAATTCGGGACGATCACCACCCGACAATTTCGCCTCGATGAATTTCGTCAATCCGGGATCACCGGCCGCATCGATGGCTTCAATTGCAGCCGATCCGCCTTCACCGACAGCCTGGAAACCGGCGGTACGCACGGTGATAACTTTCTTGGGATCGGATGTCTGGACAGTCTGGATCGCATTTCCTGCGTAAATCGGCCGTTCAAAGGTGTCGGCAGATTTTACTTCCGTAATTTCGGATATCTGCATGACATCCAGCAGTGCTGCAACGCGCGGCATGATGTTCTTGCCGGTGGTCGTCGCCGCGGTGATCAATGTGTCGTAACCGTCAGCCAGGCCAAGTAGCAACTGGGTCATCGGTTCGGCCATCATGTGCTCATATTCGGCGCTGTCGGCAACTAGTACCTTGGAGACACCGTCGAGTTTGGCTGCCTCTTCGGCAGCTGGCGAACAATTATGCCCTGCAACAAGTATGTCGATATCGCCGCCGATTTCCTTGGCGGCTGCAAGCGCCTTTGCCGTCTGATCGGAAAGGGCGGAATTTTCGTGATCTGCCAATAGCAAGATGGTCATGATGATTTTCCTTTTTTCCTACTACAGCACACCGGCTTCGTTTTTCAGCTTGTCGACCAGTTCCTCGACCGATTCCACCTTGACGCCTGCCTGTCTCGCAGGCGGTTCGACGGTGGAGAGGACTTTCAACCGTGGGGTAACATCGACGCCGTAGTCATCGGGTGACTTTTCGTCGAGCGGTTTTTTCTTGGACTTCATGATGTTTGGCAGCGAAGCATAACGTGGCTCATTGAGGCGCAGATCAGTTGTCACAATCAACGGCATCTTCGCTTCCATCGTCTGCAATCCGCCATCGACTTCGCGGGTGATAGTTGCCTTGTCGCCATCAATCTCGAGCTTTGAGGCGAAAGCCGCCTGGCTCCAGCCCAGAAGCGCCGAAAGCATCTGGCCGGTCTGGTTGGCATCATCATCAATGGCCTGTTTGCCGAGGATCACCAGTTCCGGTTTTTCCTCGTCAACGATCGCCCTTAGTATCTTTGCCACCGCCAGCGGCTCGGTTTGGACGTCGGTCTTGACCAGGATGCCGCGATCTGCGCCCATCGCCAAAGCAGTACGGATGGTTTCCTGCGATTGCTGTGGTCCAATCGAGACAACGATGATCTCCTCAGCCTTGCCTGCTTCCCTGAGGCGAAGCGCTTCTTCAACGGAGATCTCATCGAACGGGTTCATCGACATCTTGACGTTTGTTAGCTCAACGCCGGACCCATCCGATTTGACCCTGATCTTGACGTTGTAATCGACGACCCGTTTGACCGGTACCAAAATTTTCATATCTTGTCCTTTTCCCACGGCGAGATGCAAATTGCCCAGTTTATTCAAACTTTCGAGATTGCCCGGCCAAATTAGCGACGTAGTTGAAAGAAATACGCCATTGCTGGACGTACAGGATTATGGCGAGCGTCTAAACATCCGGTAACATCACGTCAATAGAAAGTTGTTGTGACCAGATGCGACTAATTCGAACGTATTAGTCTTTCCTGCGTGGTTGTCTGCCCCAGGGAGAGGGGGGGTCAATGTTTGCGCGGTGCTTGTTTTCAATTTCCGGCGAGTTTTCCTTTGGCTGGCCGGGCAGCGGATAATCGTCTTCTGCAACATCCGGGGCTGGTGCTGGCGGGATGACCTCATCAATCGGTTTCCGATCGAACAATGGGACATTTCGCCGTTTCATGATCGGGATCAGGGCGGCGCCGGCGATAATCCCCCCGACATGGGCCGCCCAGGAAACCTTGTCTTCGCCGGTAATAATCAAATTGCCGATCTGGAAAACAATCCAGGCGCCGATCACCCATAACGCCGAAAGACGGAGCGGAATACGGCCCAGTGCCAGTATCCAGATTTTGACGCTTGGATGCAGCATTACATATGCGGTGATAATACCGGCAGCAGCGCCTGAAGCTCCGATGAGCGGTGTCACAGATTCCGGATGAATGACGGAGTGCATCAATGCTCCGGCGGCGGCACAGGCGAGGAAGAAGAAAATGAAACGGATGTGGCCCATTGCGTCTTCAACATTGTCTCCAAACACCCAAATGAACAGCATATTTCCGGCCAAATGCCAGAAATCATTGTGCAGAAATGCGTATGAAACATAATGGGTGAAGTAAGGCAGGACGTCGAAACCGGCAGGCAGGACCTGATAGCCATTGGCAACTGCGGGAATAAAACCGTAGGAGTAAACGGCGGCGCGGTAGTATTCATCACCGGAGAACAGGCTCGTGCCGTAGAACACCCAAATCACGCAGTTCACGAGAATAATCGCAATGGTCACATATTGCAGCCGGATGTGCCGGAGGTAATTTGCATCGTGAAGCGGAATAAACAATTTTTGGTTGTGTCCGGTTCTGGCGTTTAGGTCAATTTTCTACCTGGCCGAAATTACCGATTCTGGCCGGGAACCCAAAGAACATCGCTTTTTCCGCCGTCATTGACAACGCGTGCGGCAACAAAAAGAAAATCAGAGACACGATTGATATAGTGAATACAGGATGCTCCGACCGTTTCGCGCTCGGCAAGTTCAACAATCAGGCGCTCCGCCCGACGGGACACCGTTCGGGCAAGATGCAAGTGAGCAGCAGTTGCCGAGCCACCTGGCAAGACGAATGATTTCAGTGGATCAAGGTCGGCATTGAACCGGTCGATCAGCTGCTCTATTGCCTCGACCTGATGGTCAGTCATCCGAAGTCTGCCTGCATCTTCGGCAGTTTCTGTCGGTGGTACGGCCAGGTCAGCGCCAAGATCAAACAGGTCGTTCTGGACAATCGCCAATGCAGCATCGATCTCCTGGTGTACCTTGTCCAATCCGATCCGCGCCATGCCGATGCAGGCATTTGCTTCATCGACTGTACCGTAAGCTGAAATCCGCAAATCATATTTGGGTCTGCGCTCGCCGGATCCGAGGCCGGTGGAACCGTCATCGCCGGTCTTTGTGTAAATCTTGTTCAAAACTACCATTTGTAGAAACTCCGCGTCATTTTGGAGGATAGCGGCCTTTGCAGAACGGCCAATCCGGCCCGGCTCATCAACTTTTGCCCGAAAAGTATAGTGCTGCCATTACGATGATGACGGCAATAAACTGAAAGAGGATGCGCATTCGCATCAAGGTCTGGGACCTGTTCGGGCTGCCGCCACGCATCATGTTCACCAATCCCATCAACAGGATCACGCAGACAGCCGCCAGCGCAATCGGGATCAGAAATTGCATCATTGTTTCCATGTCGGTTCCCATAAGCGGATGTTTTGCGTGTATCTATAGCAGTTTATGATACCAGCAACCGATCGATTAATCGCTGCGGCAAGATTCGTCTGGCCGCAAGCATGAAATGTGTGGGAAAGGTAACCGGATAATGCGCACGCGGACGTTTAGCCTCCAGCGCATGAATTAGCTTTGCGTACACCGCATCCGGCCCCAACCGGAATGAATTCGGCCCGCCATCGTCTTTCATCTTGTCCGCGTAGTTCCGGTAGAGTTTCTGGTGAACAGAGTTTTCCAAATCGATATTCTGTTCGAAGTGCGGAATAGCGTTAGCACTGATCTTCGAGACGATGGGGCCGGGTTCAATCAGGCTTACATGTATACCGCTGCCGCGTAGTTCCAGGCGTTGGGTCGATATCAAACCTTCGATTGCGTATTTGGACGCGACATAGGCTCCACGCCAACGCAGGGGAAACAGTCCAAGGATTGAAGAGCAGTGGACCAGCCTGCCTGATCCCTGGTTGCGCATTACCGGAATTGCCAATCTGGTGAGACTGTGCCAGCCGAAGAAATTCGCCTCAAATTGTTTGCGAAGGGCGTCAGTGGGAACATCTTCGACAGCGCCAGCCTGGGCGTAGGCGCCGTTATTGAACAGCGCGTCCAGTCGGCCGCCGGTTTTCTCCATGACCTTGGTAAACGCATCTTCAATTGACTTGCTGTCTTCATAATCCAGATAAAGCGATTGAATTCCAAGGGACGCCAGGACTTCGATATCTTCGGGTTTACGGGCGGTCGCAAAAACCTGCCAGCCGGTCTCGTGCAATTTAGTCGCACAATATTTTCCTATACCCGACGAACAACCGGTAATAAGAATGGATTTTGGCATATTCGCAGGCACTTGGGTTTGCGAGGCTGGTTCAGGAGCGTTATTACCCGCCATGATAGTTCCGGCTCCTTGATTCGGCAGTAGAGCGAATATTCATGAATGTCATTTCCGAGATAAAGTCTGCATTGGGATCCCTGTGGCGAGCCGGAATCAACGGCGTTATTGCCTTCAATAGGGATGATGGCTGGGCAATTGCAAGCCATATTGCGCTTTCGGGACTGATGGCGCTCTTTCCCTTTCTGATTTTCTGCACTTCGCTTGCCGCATTTTTCAATCTTGGTGACTTTCCCGATATGGCAATTCACCTGATTTTCGACAACATGCCGAAGGCTGTTGCAGAGCCAATCTCGGAGCAGGTGAGGGTGGTCTTGACCCAGCCGCGTAGTGATATTCTGACCTTTGGTGCGGTGCTCGCAATCTTTTTCAGTTCGAATGGCGTGGAAGCACTCCGGCTGGGTCTTAACCGAGCCTATCGTCTTCATGAAGATCGCAATTATTTCATGATGCGGCTGCAAAGTATTTTATTTGTCGTGGTTTCCGCCGCCATGCTTGCGACAATCGTTTTCCTGTTATTGCTGTTGCCATTGGCTCTGGCGATCGCAAAGCGTTTCCTGCCCTGGCTTGGAGATTATGCAAATGTAATTCAGTTCTGGCGCCTGTCCTTGTCCTTTGCCATCCTGTTTTTTGCGCTTTTGGCTTGTCATAAATGGCTGCCGGCCGGGCATCGCAGGATTCTGCAAATCCTTCCCGGAATTTGCATCACCCTGCTGGTATGGTTCCTCGCCTCCATTGCCTTTTCAATCTATCTTCGCAGCTTTGCCCATTACGTCAGTACCTATGCAGGTCTGGCAGGCATCATGGTGGCCTTAATATTTTTCTACATGATTTCGGTGATTTTCCTGTTGGGGGCCGAAATCAATGCAGCGCTTGTCGAGCAATCTGAGGCATCAGCTGAGCAAACCGGCGAATCCCGAGCCCGGGGACCCGCTTGATTTCAAACTAGCCCAAACCGATCATTCGGTTCACGTCGGAAGCGGTCATGCCGGCCTCGCGTAGATGCCGCAATGCCGTGGATTGACGTGATTTGGAAAGCTTGCGGCCATCTTCATCCAAAATCAGGTCATGGTGGTGATAGTCCGGGGCAGGCAATTGCAGGAGTTCCTGCAACAGCCGGTGGACCGACGTTGCGTGAAATATGTCGCGGCCTCGCACGATATGGGTCACGCCTTGAAGCGCATCATCCAGGACTGCACTTAAATGGTAACTGGCGGGTATATCCTTCCTGCCGAGTATCACATCACCCCAAATTGCAGGATCAGCGATAATTTCTCCGGACTGTCCTTCAGGCCCGGCGCCGGACTCGTTCCAGGTCAGTTGGCTTGCAACCATGGACCCGGCGGTTCTCAGGTCAAGCCGCATGGCATATTGATGCTCTCCTGCCATGACCTCCGCGCGTTCTGCGGCATTCATGATGCGCTCGTTTCCCGGATAGTGCGGGGCGCCGTCGGGATCGGTCGGCCAGGATTTTCCATTCGCTGTCATTGCCTCGACTGCTTCGGCAATCTCGCGCCGCGACATTGTTGACGGATAGGCGATGGCCTCATCGAACAAGTCACTGATCGTTGACCCATAGCGTTCAAACTGACTGGATTGGCGCATGGGTTCCTCATCCCATTCAAATCCGATCCATTCCAGGTCCTCCAACATGCGCTTCTCATTTTCAGGCGTGCAACGAACCGTATCGATATCTTCGATGCGCAAGAGCATTTTGCCGTTGTTATCACGCGCCATTTTGAGATTGAGCATGGCGGAATAGGCATGCCCCAAATGCATCAGACCGTTGGGACTTGGCGCAAACCGGAAAACGGGGGTGGTCGGTGCGGTTATCAGATTTTCCGTGGCCATGGCCGGGCCCTTGTTTCCTTTTCCCGCCAGCCGGGATATTTGTCGACTTGCCTGAAGCGGAGTGTTCCGACCATGAAAATCACCAGCCACAAGGACATTGAGATTGGTCTTGAGGAACTTTTGAAATCCGACAAGCGCCTTGTCGCCGTCTATGAGGCTGCCGGCGATGTGCCGCTCAGGCTTTCGACCCCCGACTATTCCGGCCTCGCCTCCATCATTATTTCGCAGCAGGTGTCAAAGGCAAGCGCAAAAGCAATCTTTGACCGCCTGGTTCAACTGGCTGATCCGCTGGATGCCGTCACGATTCTCAGTGCTGGTGATGATCTCTTTCGCGAGGCCGGACTTTCCAGGCCCAAGCAAAGGACGCTTGTCGAGATTGCCAGGGTGGTGGATGCCGGTGAGCTCGATCTGGAAAAATTATGCGCCAAAAATGCCGAAGATGCGATTGCTGAAATGACCGCGATCAAGGGCATTGGGCCCTGGACTGCCGAGGTGTATTTGATGTTTTGTGCGGGACATCGCGATATTTTTCCGGCAGGGGATCTGGCGCTTCAGGAAGCGGTCAGGGTGGCCATGGATATGAAAACGCGGCCCGACGTAAAGCAATTGCGAATTATCGCGGAGAATTGGGCGCCCTGGCGAAGCATTGCGTCACGGCTTTTTTGGTCATTTTATCGGACACTGCGTAGCGGACGCGACGCCCTGCCAGTGTGATTTGGAATAAAAGTCTAATAATTACAGATGACGTAGCATTAAAAATTTCAGGTAAAGCCTTCACAAGTCTGACATAGTAGCCTTAGATATTCGAGACGTCCGAGGTTGATTCATGTTTAGGAGGTTACCTTGACGATAGCGGCCTCGCCGGAAGCGCATCCGGCTTTGGTATTAAATGCGGATTACCGCCCGCTTAGTTATTATCCGCTGTCACTGTGGTCGTGGCAGGATGCGATCAAGGCTGTCTTTCTGGATCGCGTGAATATTGTCGCAAATTACGAGCTTGCCGTCAGAAGTCCTTCCTTCGAGATGCAGCTGCCCAGTGTTGTATGTCTGAAGAACTACATCCGGCCATCACGTTCACCTGCCTTTACCCGGTTCAACGTTTTCCTGAGAGACCGGTTTGAATGCCAATATTGCGGGTCTGAAGAGGAGTTGACGTTTGACCATGTCGTGCCGCGCTCGCGTGGCGGGCATACGACCTGGGAAAATGTCGTTGCCGCATGTTCGACCTGTAACTTGCGCAAGGGTAATAAATTACCAAAGGCTGCCGGGATGTGGCCCAGCCAAAAACCATATATACCGACTATTGAAGATCTTCATCGTAATGGGCGGAAGTTTCCGCCCAATTACCTGCATGAGAGCTGGATGGATTTTCTCTATTGGGATTCCGAACTGGAGCCGTGATTGCGTCAGGCGGTTTTGCCGGATTTGGATGCGCCCTTTATTGCAATTGCTGCCAGCACCAGGCTTACAATTACATTCCATCCTGCAAATGAAAGGCCCAGGAAGCGGCCTGCTGCTTCGTCACAGGATGGTGGCTGTGTAGCGCTCAGATCCCCCAAGAGATCGTTGACATCGGTTGATATGTTTCCTGCGGTGGCACCGCAATCGGTCGGGCCGGGCCACCAGCCCCATTCTACGCCGGAATGAAATCCTGCCAGATAGGCGGTGTAGAGCATCAGCAGCGCAATGGCAGCCAACAACAGACGAACCAGGATTTCGGGCCAGGAAAACAGGATTGCCAGCAAGGCAAAAGCGCCCAGCGGTATTGCCACATAATACGGTTCGCGTTGCTCGAGGCAAAGCTTGCAGGGAATATAACCGCCAATGTGCTGGAAACCGAGCACGGTGGCAATCACCGCAATCATTCCCAGAAGGAGCAGCACCGAGAGCTGGATGCGTGACAAAGTCAAATTGCTTATCCTCGTTTGCCCTTCAGAAGACATATCTTATGGCGACAAATCCACCGATCAACAAAGCGACGCCGATGGTGAACATCAATCCAAGCCGCTTTTCAATAAAGATACGGATTGGTTCTCCGAAGGCATAAAGCAGGCCGGATACGACAAAGAACCTGATCCCGCGCGAGACAATACTGGCGAAAATGAACACCGGCAATGAAAGACCGGCCAGGCCTGCCGAGATTGTGATCACTTTATAGGGAAAGGGCGTTAGCCCTGCGATGAAAACAAACCACCAACCCCATTTGGCAAATATTTCGGAAAAGCGATCAAACCTGTCCATATAGCCATAGAAGTTCAAGATCGGTTCGGCGACTTGTTCATAAAGAAAGGCGCCAATGAAATAGCCGAATATTCCACCAAGAACGGATGCGATGGTGCAAAGTGCTGCCAGAAAGATCCATTTGTGCCGTTTGGCCAAAACCATGGGGATCAGCAGGACATCGGGAGGGATCGGGAAGAACGAGCTTTCCACAAATGAAATGACCGCCAGTGCCCAATTGGCATTCTTGTGCCGGGCTAATGAAAATACCCAATCATAAAGCGCTCGGATCACAATTATTCTCCAACCATCCGGTTTGCGGGCAAGGGTGCATCAACCATTTGCCGAGCCCGGGTTACCGATAGAATCAGCCAAGTTCGGTCATAAAGCTATTGCAGGTTGATTTTAGCGGAGTAAAGAGATAGTTGCCTTCAAAGTTGCCCCTTTGGCGGAATTGGTAGACGCGCTGGATTCAAAATCCAGTTCCTGTAAAGGAGTTCCGGTTCGACCCCGGAAGGGGGCACCACCCGGCAATCGAAAGCCAAGACCCTGTCCTGTCTGATTAGTCTAAACGGATTATCCGGCACCTACTGAATAATTGATTGCCACACTTTGTGAGCGAAAAATTGCCGGGGCGCTTTAATACAATCCTGCTTCATCTCCATTATTCCCATATGTGATCGGCTGAAGAATAATTTGCTTAGAAAGTTCAAATGCAAGAAGGACTTAGTATCTTCCAGCCTTTAACACTGCCTTGTGGTGTCGTGTTGAAAAACCGGATTGTGAAATCGGCAATGTCCGATTCTCTGGGCGATGGGACCGGTCACCCAACTGCCGAGCAAATCAAGCTGTATCAGAGATGGGCAGAGGGTGGGCTGGCCGCTTCGATCGTTGGTGAGGTACAGAGCAGTCCGGATTTCGCCGAAAAGCCCGGAAATCTGGTGCTTGATGAAAATTCCGATATCGAACGGTTTCGCAGGCTTGCCATACATGGCCGCAGAAATGGCGCTCATCTCTGGTTGCAGCTTGGTCACGCAGGTGCTTTGGCGCATTCTCCAATCAGCCGCCCCAAAGGTCCAAGCGCCCTTAACTTGCCAAGTTTACAATGCGCAGAGTTGACAATTGACGAGATACATCAACTGCCCTCCAATTTTGCAGCCACTGCGCTTTTATGCCAGCAGGCTGGATTTGGTGGGGTGCAGGTTCATGCAGCCCATGGATTTTTACTAAGCCAGTTTCTTTCACCGCTATTCAATAAGCGTAATGACGAATATGGCGGGTCAATCGGTAACCGGATGCGGCTTTTGCTTGAGGTGATCGAAGCAATCCGCGTAGCGGTTGGACCGGATTTCCCGATTGCGGTGAAGCTTAATTCTTCAGACCAACTCGAAGGCGGATTAAGTGAAGATGAAGCACTCGATGTCGTCGCTGCGTTGGAAAAGACTTCTATTGATCTGATTGATCTTAGCGGCGGAACCTACTTTCCCGGAGCGAAAGCCGCCTCAGATAGTGCCGGACGAGGTCCTTATTTCCTCAATTTCGCAAGGCAAGCCCGCGCAATGACAGTCAAACCGTTGATGCTGACAGGTGGGATCAAAACACGGGCGCAGGCCGAGGATGCTTTGACAAGTGGTGCGGTGGATCTGGTCGGGCTTGCCCGTGCCCTTGTCCTCGAACCGTCACTGCCCAATCTCTGGAATGCGGATGAGGCGTCCGATCCGGTATTCCCAAGATTTGCGGATGCGCCAGAAGGGGGAATAACTGCGTGGTACACAATGCGTCTTACGGATATCGGCGCGGGCAACGATGCTTCGAACGTTGGCGAGCTGACGCAAGCTATTCGTGATTATGAAGCTCGAGATAATGACCGTGCCAAAGTTTGGTTACGTCATTTCGGTATCGGTGGCGCTGAATTGTAAGCCATGACGACCGATACATTCTCGTCAAACCACTTACTAACCTAGTATGAGCGGAACAGACATAATTTCGTGATTGTCGAAGATCACCGAAGTTGGAAGTCTTTGAAGCCTATTTCATTTGCTGGGTTATTAACTGATGCCGCTTCCACCAGATCAGTGATTTGACCAGTAGGCATCTATGCCAGGCTGTATTTTTTCGCCAGTAATCGGAGCCTTGACTTCTTTTGCCCAACCATGCGCGTTTGGTTGGATTGGCGTTAACTTGGCGTAGAGCAGCAAAGTCCGATCTAAGTTTTTCAGAATGTTGCGATACTACCTGCGGTCCCAGGAATTGAAGAAGTTTGTCCAACTCCGATTGGTACGAGTCTGCGTCTTGCGAGACAAGACTGTCATAGTTGATGCAAACTTTTGGCAGGCCGCTGTCAGTATAGTAATTTTCAAGTTCAATATATTTCGATATATGGCGTTTCAAATCTCGAACTTTGCGCCCTTTCTTGTTTTTGTTTGTATGCGCCAAAATGGCTTCCATCATGTTTCGCTTGATGAAAACAATCCCGTCAATCTGGTATTTTTCACGAATTCGCTCCAATTCGGCTATGTAATGAAGCTTGTGTCCAATTGGCTCGCCACCAACATGGCTGAGAATGCCGGGGTTATCGACAAATCCATTAAGATGGATTGGTAAATCTTTGGGATTTCGGTAGTGCCCCAGCGTTGGCTTGCCGGTAACGTATTCAATGCAAAAACGGACCAAATGGTTGCCACTACGAGGGTAACTAGCGATCAAGAACATGAACAGGGCTCCAGGCGGCGGTCAGCATAGGACTCTTCATAATGACCAGGAAGCAGTTACGCTACTTCAGCATATGTCTCAATGTTTCCATCAGAGTTTTGATCGACCGGTTGATCGTTCCGTATGGCATTCGTGATGTTAGCAATGGATTTCCATCGAAAGCCTTTTAGCAGATAGCACGCTGCACTCGACCATGGCTCTTGCTTCCGAAGAGCGGCTAGCTTGATGCTGGCTCTACAGGATGCAGGTTTCAGCTCATTCCGGCAGATCGCAAAAAACACTCCAATTCACTGCGATGAGGTAATAAAGGGTAGTTTCGTTGCCTCCTGTAATTGCAGGAGCACGTCGATATTGTACTCATTTCCGGTAAGATCGGCGATCGTGTATTGATTAAGTGCCACAAAGAAGGCTGCCAGTGCCTCATGCAGCGCTTTATTCAACCCACAGGTTCCTATCAGTGGGCAGTCAGCGCCGGCCGCTTCAAAACATTCGGCCATTTCGAAATTCTCTTCCATGTCCCGGACGACGTCGCCCAATTGAATGCGCTCGGCAGATTTTGCAAGCCGGATACCGCCGCCGCGGCCACGTATTGTTTCAATATATCCGTTTGCTGTCAGGTTCTGAAGAATATTGAACAAGAACCGTTCTGAAAGGCCATAAAACGAGGCGATTTCCTTCACATTCGTGAGCTCGCCCTTGGAATGGCAGAACATCAACATCCGGATGGCATAGTTGGTCTGGCTTGTAAGTTTCATTTTCGCACACTCCGGCTAGAATCGTTCTAAACTATAGTGTTTGACTGAACTTTTCAAATTGTTTACTCGTCTTGTGAACTTAACTGATCTCAGAAATGAGCGATGACGCTGTTTAATACCGATCATGAGGACAATGGCCGTCCTGCCGAGGACTATTTGAACCGTCCGCCGGAGAACCTTGTTCTCAATGGATATCGCGGCTGGCTCTTGCACGCCGCCGAGCGTGATCCCTGCCATCTGAACGAAGTGTGGAAACTCTACTGCGCAAAAGTGGGCGAGCGCAATGCAGGTTTCGTGATGTCGGGGCTTGAGGGCCTTATCCGCCAACTCGGTATTTGCGCAACCTGTCCGTTACGTTTCGCCCGCCCGAAAACAAATTATCTATGCCGAGACGAATGTTTGGTTCTCGGACTGATTGCCGGCCTGCAAAACAGCGACGAGGAAGCCGCGTATGAAAGCGCGTCTGCGCTGACTTGTGCTGCCAAGTCCAATGAAGTCATGGTTTCAGGCGGCGAATTTGCCATGGCCCTGAAATATGCAGGACAACAATTGCTACCCATAAATGCCGAAACGATCCGCTGGATAGTCCATGAACGGGCTTCCCCGGCAAAAAACACTGTTCACTAGAGACAGAAGGAAGTATGTCAATGAAATCCAGGTTCATTCCAAATATGCTTGCTGCAGGTACTGCAATCCTGCTTGTAACGACGGGAATTTCTGTCGCGCAGACCACGCCGGAAGCCGTAGTCGGGCACTATGCCGATATCGCGGAAGCCAAATACGAAGACTCGCTGACGACTGCCAAGACGCTGGACGAGAAAATCAAGGCATTTCTGGCGAAACCGTCCGATGAGACGCTAAATGCTGCCCGCGAAGCGTGGCTGGAAGCGCGCATCCCCTATCAACAGACCGAAGTCTATCGCTTCGGCAACGCGATCGTAGATGACTGGGAAGGCCGGGTGAATGCCTGGCCACTGGACGAAGGGCTGATTGATTATGTCGATGCTGGTTTTTATGGTTCGGAAAGCGATGAAAATTCGCTCTATACGGCCAATGTAATTGCCAATAAGTCCGTCACCGTCAATGGCGAGACGGTGGATGCCTCTTCAATTACACCGGACCTTATAGCTTCGTCCCTGCATGAAGCAGGCGGCGTTGAGGCCAATGTGGCCTCTGGCTATCACGCCATCGAATTCCTGCTCTGGGGTCAGGACCTGAATGGCAACGATGCGGGCGCGGGTAAACGGGCCTATACTGATTTCAGTCTGGACAATTGCACCAATGGCAATTGCGACCGCCGCCGCGATTATCTCAATGCGGCTTCCGAGCTTCTTGTAAATGATCTGGAAGAAATGGTTGCCAATTGGAAAGACGGCGGTGCTGCGCGCGAAGAACTGAATGCAAAGGGCGCTTCCGGCGGTCTTGCGACAATCCTCACAGGCATGGGTTCGTTATCCTATGGTGAATTGGCTGGTGAGCGCATGAAGCTTGGCCTGCTTCTGGGTGATCCCGAAGAAGAGCATGATTGCTTCTCCGATAACACCCATAACTCGCATCTTTATGATGCCGTCGGTATCCGCAATGTCTATTTGGGTACCTACACCCGACCAGATGGCACTGTAATCAGTGGACCATCACTGTCGGAGCTGGTCGCGGTAAAAGACGGGAGCCTTGACACGGAGACCAAGTCTGATCTGGACGCGACCGTCGCTGCGATGGAGACAATGGCAAAGAGAGCAGAGACGACCGAAGCCTATGACCAAATGATTGCCAATGGAAACGCCGAGGGCAATGCCGTTGTCCAGGCGGCGATTGACGGTCTTGTCAAGCAAACCAAATCCATTGAACGGGCAATTCTTGCGCTTGAGCTTGGTCAGATCGAACTGGAAGGCTCAGACAGTCTCGACAACCCAAACGCGGTCTTTCAGTGAGATTAATGAGTTCTGATCAATGATTGTCTGCAGTTGCAACATCATATCCAAAAGCGAAATCGAGGAAGTCGTTCACGGCTTCCTCGATGAAGACGCCTGGCAGTTGATCACAGTCGGCAAGGTTTATCATGCCATGATCAAGCGTGGAAAATGCTGTGGTTGTTTTCCCAATGCGATCGCAATCATTGTTGAATCTGTTGAAAGCTGGCATCGCCAGAAAGAAACGCCTGACGCCGAAATCATTCCATTCCTTCAAAGGACGCGCAAATTGCTGGAAAGTCAGGATGCGGCGCGCAGGTTGATGAAAAATACCAAACGCGCAGCGTGACTTGCTGCGTATTCCCGTCTATCGTCGCAGCGAAAATGCGAAGGGACTTTAACGGGAATTGGTCACCGACAAAGCGGACATTATCGTATTCCCGGAAGCGCAGCTTGATCTGCTGGAGAAGCTTGGTGAGAAAGGATATGGCCTCCTCAGAAAAGGCCCGGCCAACGGCCCCCAATGACGGAGCTGATCCATGGCAGGCTTAGTTCATCAGACAGCCAGGCCGGCACGTCCGACTTTGGAAACTCCCAAATATTCTGAACCGGGACAGCATCGGAGTGCCCATTCAATAAAACGCGTCGGATTGATCAGCGCACTATTGGCAGTGCTGTTCACTGGGCTCGCTTTAGTTCCGATCAGTGACTCCAGTACAGATAACTCCTCATACCGCTATTTGGAGGAACTAGTCGAGAAATGGCCAGAGCGTAGCGACCTGAACGACCAGGACCGAGAAAGGGTGGCTGCAGTTACCGAACCTGCCAAACATTTCGATGAGGCTGAAAGCTTTGAGGTCATGCAGGGCGGAGCGGGTACTTCGAGAAAAAAAATTAACCGTGACGCATTTTCTCACGCCTCACAAAATTTGACATTTAAAGAGCAAGAAAGTTTCAAGCTTGGAAACGCGCTTTTTGGTAAATTGTGGGTTTCGTCTCCAGCTTCTACAAAAGCTTCCGATGGGCTTGGTCCGCTGTTCAATGCGCGTGCTTGCCAGAGTTGTCACATAAAGGATGGCCGCGGGCATCCTCCCGAAGCCGACAGTGACGCGACATCAATGTTATTGCGCCTTTCGCGTCCTGCATCGACCGAGGAAGAAAGGGCGGCATTGGAACAGTTTCTCGTCGCCAACCACCCTGATCCCGTTTATGGCGGCCAATTTCAGGATCTTGCCGTTCCCGGCATGAAGGCTGAGGGTCACATGGCCATTTCCTATGAGGAAATACCCGTGACGCTCGGTGACGGCACGGTTGTCAATCTGCGCAAACCGCAATATTCGGTAACGGATCTGGGATATGGACCGCTACACCCCGAAACGACTTTGTCTCCGCGCGTAGCGCCACCCATGATTGGTTTGGGCTTGATCCAGGCAATTCATCCCGCCGACATTCTGGCGGGTGCTGATCCGTATGACGCAAATGGCGATGGCATCTCGGGCAAACCAGCCATAGCGCGCGATACCAGTGGGGAATTGGCGATCGGTCGTTTTGGCTGGAAGGCACAGAATGCGACCATACGCCAGCAATCCGCCGGCGCGTTCGCCGGTGACATAGGCATATCGACTCCTGATGTTCCCAAACACCAGGGTGATTGCACAAGCGAACAGCCGGAATGTCTGACAATGCCTGTTGGCGTCCAGGATGCGCTGGGTGATACCGAGGCTCCAGACCCGGTTCTTGGTCTCGTAACGTTTTACTCTGAAAACCTCGCCGTTCCAGCACGCCGCAATGTAGGCAACAAAGAGGTACTGGCAGGAAAGAAACTCTTCTATGATCTGGGTTGTGCCTCCTGCCATACACCCAAATTCGTGACTTCCCGCGAGGCCGAAAACAAGGCGCATCAGTTTCAGCTAATCTGGCCGTATTCGGATTTTCTGCTGCATGACATGGGCGACGGTCTGGCAGACGGCCAACAGGTCGGTGCAGCAAACGGGCGTGAATGGCGAACGCAACCATTATGGGGAATTGGACTGACAGAAACGGTAAATGGTCATACATTTTTCCTGCATGACGGGCGCGCGCGCAATTTGACCGAAGCAATATTGTGGCATGGAGGCGAGGCGCAAACCGCGCGCGACGATTTTGCCGCGATCTCCAAATCAGAGCGCGATGCGCTCATTGCATTCCTGGAAAGTCTGTAATGCGAGACCTTGTGTTTAGAATGAGCATTCTTTGTATCGCTGCGATATGCGTCAGTGCCGCACGAGCGGATACGGTCCCGGTATCACCAGTAGTCAAGGACATGCTGACTTCCACCCTGGAGAACTATATTCAGCCAGCCTATCTGAACCTTGAAGCAGCAACGAAATCTTTCAATTCCACTGCAGACCTGCTTTGCGAAAAGCCAGCCACGCAAAACCTTGAAGCTGTTCGATCCGCATTTCGGGATGTGGCCTATGCATGGAGCCAAATCGAGTGGCTTCGCGTCGGGCCGGTCATGGACCAAAATCGGCTTGAACGGATTTTGTACTATCCAGACCGAAAATCAATCGGTCTTCGTCAGGTGCAACGGGCCCTGGCCAAGGAAGAACCATCTGTGGTTTCGGTTGAAACGTTGTCCAAGAAAAGTGTCGCCATGCAAGGCTTGGGAGCAGCAGATTTTTTGTTGTCGGGAACCGGAAACGAGGTGCTCGTTGAAGAAGCACAATCCCATCGGTGCAACTATCTGGCCGCGATCGCGGAAAATCTTCATGTCTTGAGCACCGAGATATCCAGTCAATGGAGCTCGGGCCAGCCATTGGCCGAAGCATGGTTGCTACCAAATCAAGACAATCTTCTGTTCAGGGATGATCTGGAGGCCAAGAATTTCTTGATAGGAACGCTCATTCACGGACTGGAAGCGATCAAGGATGTGCGTATTGGAGCATTTCTGCGCGAAAGCGCCGAGAGGGACAGGCCGAAATCAGCGCTTTTCTGGCGTTCTGCTTTGACAATGCATACCATTGCGGGAAATCTCGCTGGTATGCAGAAATACTACGAAGATTCAGAGCTCTACAAATTACTGCCGGAAGAAAACGCATATCTGAACGATGAGTTTTTGTTTGAGATGAAAAATCTGATCGAGGTCGCCGGGTCGCTTGATATGCCGATCAGCAATTTGCTGGAAGAAGAAGCCGCGCGCGGCAAACTTGCTTTTCTTCAGTTATCAGTTGGTTTCCTAGTCACAAAACTGGATGGGCCATTTGCCAGTGCTGCGGGATTGGCAGCAGGGTTTTCCTTCGGTGACGGTGACTAGAGATGCTGGAGCTGGACAGGCGTCAATTTTGCCTCGCAGCCGGCATGGGGTTTCTCTCGGCACTTTCTGCAAATGGTCGGGAAAGGTTTGAGGAGACAAGTTCGCTCCTGGCGAGTGCCTATCGTGACGAATACGGAAAATACGGTATCGCCCTTTTTAGCGATAGAGGTGATATCGTCTGGCAAGCGGCCCTGCCCGGCCGCGGCCATGCGATTGTAGCAGATAAGGGCGCCCCCTACAGCGTGGTGTTCGCCAGGCGACCAGGTAATTTTGCGGTCGCATTTGATCCAGCCAAGCAAAAGAGACAAGTTCTGTTTCACAGCCCATCGAACCGGCATTTTTATGGACATGGAACCTTTTCGTCTGATGGAAATCTCTTATTCGCGACAGAGAATGATTTCGAAAACGCCTTAGGAAAAATTGGCATCTATAGTGTGCGTGATGGTTTTGCTAGAATCGGTGAATTCGAGAGCCATGGCACAGGACCTCACGATATCAAGCTGCTTGATGACGGGACCACCTTGTGTATAGCCAATGGCGGAATTGAAACCCATCCCGATTTCCCGCGTACCAAGTTGAATCTGCCAACCATGCAGCCTTCCATCGTCTATATGGATGCGGGCGTTGGCAGCCTGATCGAAAAACACACACTACCGCCAAACCTTCACAAAGTTTCAACCCGGCATATGGATGTCGCTGAAGATGGCCAAGTCTGGATCGGCTGCCAATATGAGGGTGCCAGAGCGGACTTGCCGCCCCTGATCGTTCGGCTTCGAATGGGAGAAAAGCTGGCATTTGTCGAGTTGCCTGAAAAGGTGACAAAACGGCTTGCCAATTATGTTGGCTCGATTTGCGCCAGCCACGATCGCAAAAGGATCATGGCAACCTCACCAAAGGGAAACAGCGCAGTGTTGCTGGATGCAGTAGACGGAGACGTAATTTCGGTGACTGAAAAGTTGGCTGTCTGTGGTGTGACAAGCAGCCGGAATGGTTGGGCATTATCATCCATGAACGGTGAGTTGAATGGAAGAACGACATCCCTGCACTGGGATAATCATCTGAAAAGTGTGCAGATTTAGGCTTGTTGTCCGGTCTTGCAATTGATCGCAGCTAATACAGATCCGCCAGTGCGGTAACCAGCATTTTCGGCAAGAAATTCCTCCCCTTCTGCTAATTTCAGGCATAAGCCGGTTGCTGATATTGAAACTCCACGCGATAAGTGAACAGATACGAACGTGTCCACCACGCCGGATGAAACAGACGATAGGTCAGGAATGAAAACAATAAACCTTGATGAAAAACTGGCTTGTTTTTCGACGCATTGGGATCCGCATGTCATCGCGGACTACAATGAAAATGATGTGATGGTTGTGAAGTTCGTTGGCGAGTTTCCATTTCACAAACACGACAGTACGGATGATTTCTTCTACGTGCTTGAAGGCG
>JBCCEP010000002.1:0-33694 GCA_039030215.1 Pseudomonadota bacterium | reverse complement strand
GCTATCGCGATACGCTACGTGCGATCGCAAAAGAAGGCGCGAGCGCTTTCTATTCGGGAGAAATTGCTGAAGACATCGTCACCACCATCGCCAATGCACCCGCAAACCCCGGTCTGTTATCGCTTGAAGACCTTGCAAGGTACCAGGTAGTCGAGCGTGATCCTGTTTGCGTCAATTATCGAGGCTATGACATCTGCGGGATGGGGCCGCCCTCCTCCGGTGGTCTGACGGTTGGCCAAATTCTCAAATTGGTGGAGCCTTACGATCTTGGCGGCATGGGCCCTGACGATCCGCATAGCTGGCGAATTATCGGTGATGCGACCCGCCTCGCCTTTGCAGATCGCAGCATCTATATGGCCGACACCGATTTCGTGAAAATTCCGGAAGGATTGGTGGACACTGACTATCTGTCTGGCCGGGCAAGCTTGTTGAATCAAAAGAAGGCCTTGGAGGAAGGTCTTATCATTCCAGGTGAACCGCCCTGGGATGACGCAATGATTTATGGCGTCGATCAGTCGCTGGAACTGCCTTCCACCAGCCATGTTTCGATCGTCGATGGTGACGGAAATATCGTATCGCTGACGACTTCGATAGAGTCGCGGTTTGGTTCGCGCCTGATGGTCCGGGGTTTCCTGCTGAATAACCAGTTGACCGACTTTTCCTTCCTTCCGGATGTTGACGGAGTTCCGATTGCGAACCGGGTGGAACCGGGAAAACGCCCGCGCTCTTCCATGTCACCAACGATCGTCTTCAAAGACGGTGAGCCGGTCTTAGTTATCGGCTCGCCGGGCGGCAGCCGGATTATTTCCTTTGTGGCGAAAACCCTGATCGGTCATCTGGATTGGGATCTGGGAATACAGGCGGCGATCGAATTGCCAAACATGGTCAATCGGTATGGTCCCTATGAACTGGAAACCGGCACAGCGGCGGAGAGTTTTCGGCCCGCACTGGAAGCACTTGGATATGAGGTCCGGTCAAACCGGCTGGAATCTGGATTACAAGGTATTGCGATTTCGGCAGACGGCCTCAGCGCCGGTGCAGACCCGCGCCGCGAGAGCCTCGCCGCAGGTCGGTAAGCCAGGTCTGTGATCTGGAATGCATTGAATGCCCAGCAATCATCCGGCCAGGCATTCGATCAATTCAATGTCTGGAAACAGGTTACTTGCGAACCAATGCGCGCATATTGTCGATCAGACGTTCCTGCTCGCCCGTCAGCTCGGTTACCTTCATGCTGTCTTCCATGGCTTCAGCGCCAATACGTGCTGCGATTACCGACATCAACGTGTTGCTGGAGCGGTTGAGTTCCTCCATCCGTGCTAGCATGCTGGCGCGATTGCGCAGCGCTTCAGAGGGTGGAAATTCAATTTCGCTGGCTGGTCTGATCATGATGGTCCTCTACTTAATCCCGTACGCATTTACAAAAAGGGACGGCCGGATCATCTCCGTTACCGCTTTAAGCTCAAGCCATGAGGCAGAACAAAGCACATGATTGATTGATCACCCTTAACAGCGAGTTACCAAACTTTGTCTATTTTGAGTTTTTTTCAGATTACTGCAAATTATTTTGGAGCTTTCACAAAAATTTGCGATTTTTACCTAACCTTACATCTTGGTCGGTAGCATGGTAGAAAACTGCCACAAAGCTATCGGGAACCATCCATTGAGCAAGAAAACTGTCGCGTTTGTTGCCAGCAATTCGCCTGATGCGATCGCGGCAAAGAAATCCCTCGAAAAGCTGTATGGCGAGAATAGTCCGGCTGAAGCGGAAGTCATTGTTGCGCTTGGCGGCGACGGTTTCATGCTTGCCACGCTTCACCGTTTCATGAACAGCAATATCCCGGTCTACGGCATGAACAAGGGGACCATCGGCTTCCTGATGAATGAATATAGCGAGGATGGGCTGTATGACCGGCTGGCAAACACTTCGCCAAATACAATCAGCCCGCTGGAAATGCTGGCCGAGGACATGGCGGGCAGTATCCACCGCGCCAAGGCAATCAATGAAGTATCCCTGCTTCGCCAATCCTACCAAGCTGCCAGTCTCGGTATTTCAATCGATGGCCGCACCCGGCTCGATCCGCTGATTTGCGATGGGGTGATGGTGGCAACGCCAGCAGGCTCCACGGCTTATAATCTCTCGGCCCAGGGACCAATCCTGCCGCTGGAAGCACCCCTGCTGGCGCTGACGCCGGTAAGCCCATTCAGACCGCGGCGCTGGCGCGGCGCGCTACTGCCAAATACCTCGAAAGTGGAAATTACAATCAATGAAGCAGCCAAGCGACCAGTCAATGCTGTGGCCGATCACACGGAGATCAAATCGGTACGCAAAGTTACCATTGAACAGGACCTGGATTCAAAAAGTATCATCCTGTTCGATCCAGACCATTCCTGGGATGAACGGATATTGCGCGAGCAGTTCTTGTATTAGAGCAATTCTACCCGATTGATAAAATCTTGATGGTCTGGTCTATTGACGCGTTAAGCGTCTAGATTTCCAAAGAAATCGTATCCTGATCATTCGTGGCGAGAGGCAGCCTTTAATGAGCACATTGGCAAAAATCGCGCTACTGTTTGTTGTTTTCATCGACATTATTGGCCAGGGACTTGTATTTCCAATCATCAATACATTGATCATGGAGCCGACATCGGGCTTCCTGCCAAGCAATGCGTCGGATGCAACTCGTCATCTGAATTACGGTCTGGTGATCGGAATATTCTTCCTGTCGTGGTTCATAGGCGCACCTTACATCTCAAAACTGTCGGATGTAATTGGCCGTAAGCCGGCAATCCTGATCTGCCTGTTCGGGGCGCTGGCCGGTTATGCGATAACGATTGTTTCACTCTACACCGAAAGCCTGATCCTGCTGATCCTGGGCCGTGCCATTACCGGATTTACGGCAGGTAACCAGCCGATTGCGCAGGCAGCGATGATCGATGGCAGTACCGATGAAACGGATCGGGCACGAAACATGGGTTACATAATCACCGGCGTCAGCTTTGGTCTTGTCGGCGGGCCAATAATTGGCGGTTTCCTTTCGGATCCTACCATTGTCGGCAGTATTGCCAGCCTGAAGCTCCCGTTTTTTGCAGCCTTTGCGCTGGTTGTGATCGCGATATTGTTGGTGGTCTTCGCCTTCACGGACTCCCGCCAGCAACGCGATCCGTTCGTATTCCGGCCATTTGAAGTCTTTGAGATCCTTTGGCGGGTGAGCAAGTTCCCGCTGGTGATCCGGATCTGCATGGTCTTCGTGTTTTTCCACATCGCCAATGTGACGTTTTATATCTTTATTGAAAACTACATGACCAGCCGTTTTGGCTTCGAGACGTTTGGCAATTCCATGGTCATGTTGGTAATCGGGTTCGCACTCGCCTTCTCGAGTACGTTTCTTGTCACGCCGACACTGGCACGGTTCTCCAAGCAGACGGTCATTCTCGCAAATTTCGTCGTTTGGGGACTTTGTGGCGCCGCCATCATCCTCATTCCCTACGCCTGGATGTGCTTCATTCCGATCTTCTGCTTCTATTTCATTTTCGGCGTGAGCTATCCGACCTTCCTGTCAATGTTCTCGGCAAGCGTCAGTGACGAGGAACAGGGCTGGGTGATGGGCATTACGATTGCGATGTTCACCATGGTTGGCGGGATTATGTCGCTGCTCGGCGGCGAACTTATGAGCATCGATATATACCTGCCCTTCTATATCGTGGTCGCAGCCACCGTGATCGGTGTCCTGGTCATGTCGATTGTCTGGAACAAACCGGAAATCCACGAACTTACCGACCTGCCCAAAGAGGAATGATCAACGAATTAAATCGTGGACCTGCCGGTCAGGCGGCACGGGTGTTTTCAGAATTCTGCCGGAATTTCATCAGCAGTGACGATTCCGTCTTGGCGACACTGTATTGGTGACCCGGCTTGAGCTTGTCCAGAAGGCTGATGCCATCTGCAATTGGCTGCTCGCCAATATCGGAAATGTCGTTGGCCGGCGCCTGCGGCTCGTCAGGTTCCTCGACCTGGATCTCGGGAGCTGAAACTTCATGCTCATTGAAATGGTCGAGCACGTCAATTTCCGGCGCTTCTTCAGCAAGGGCACTTTCCCAATCGAGGATCTCTTCAGCAAGGTGGATGGCAAATTCCGCGATAACTTCGTCGGGCAGGTCAATGACGGGATATAGCTCTTCAGGCGTTGGCGTTATTTCCTCTTCTGCGGGTGGCGCGGTCAGCAGCATTTGCTCGCGCTGGCGTTCTTCCATGGCTATTTGTGTTGCATGGGCGCGTGCGGTGTCGCGAGCAGTTTCTGCGGCAATCTTACGAAGCAGCACCAGCAATTCGTCAACCTGTGGATCGCCCGCCGGCTGATATGTGTCCAATACCTTGCGGGAGACATATCTTGGCAGCTTTTCGGGATTTGCGCCGTCTTCCTCCTGCAATGCAGTCCGCCAGGCTCCGACTGCGCAAGCAAATACATCAAATGCGCCGACCGGCAGTCCGGCCTTTTTGTATAATGCAAAGAATGCCGATTTCCGGTTCTCCGCGAGCACGGAGTTGACCCTCTCGCCGGGAACGTCAGCGAGCGTCGACAATGCCTTTGAAAACATCGAGATGTTCCCAAGACAAATTGCCCGCAGCAGGAATGCCGTGTTGAGACGCCGTCTCGTGATCAGATAATCGATGATTTCCGGCAAGTCCTGCTCAAAGACATTCAGTGCGTAATTGATCACCGCCTTGTCGCAATTTTCGCGCACGATCGCATCTATCCTGGCGTCGGGCATCCAGCTCTTTTCATTGAGCTTGTCGCGCATACTTTCGCCCAATTGATCGATAAGGACCAGGTGGCTCTGAGCACCAAGATCTGTCCGCTCCAGCAGTACCCTCCGAATTTCCGGTTTTTCACCATGACGTTCCGAGATGCGGTGCAACGTATTTTGCGTCAATTCTGCGGTGGTGTTTTGCAGCAGGCCATATGAAGCTTCCGGTTCGCCCGTCTCGGCGATAGCTGCTGCGACGATGGCCGAAATCTCGGGCCTGCAGGCAATCGCAACCTGTTGCTGCATGGTGCCATTCTTGATCACCTCAACCAATTCGGCGTCAACGAAGACGGGCGAATGGGCCAGTACCAGCATTGAAATTTCGGGCATGTCCTGGGCGAGCGCGGCAATGACATGACGCGGCGCATCTTCGTGCGAGCAAATCTCGGAAGCAAGCGCCAAACGGACCTCGCTGCACGGGTCATCCAGCAGCAAGGTCATCGCAGCTTCGGCCTTTTCGAGGCTTTCCTCATCAAGATCAGAAAACAGAAATGCACGAGCAAGCGCGCTCGTTGCCTTGATTTTCTTGCTTTCCGGGGCCGACTCCACCCATGCAAGGAAACGCTCGACTATCATAAATTCCTCACTTTGCTCCAAAATCCATAAAGAAGTTTGGAGACACATTAATTCCTGGTTCCGGCCATTATGCAGGAGAAAGGATTAACGTTCGGTTCACCACGATTTGTAAGGAAGCGTTAACTTTTATTTCGCGATCAAGACTTGCGAGACGCCTCGCCGCTTATCCCGCCCCAGTCCGGTCTCGTCATTTCAAAATAGCCTGCGGGCCCGTGATAATCGCGATATCCAAGCCTTGCCATCGGCCTTGCGATATTGACGTCAAACTTGCCGTCCTTGATAGCGCGATCATCAATATGCACGCCGACAACCTGTCCGATGATCATGAAGGAATCAGCGGAGTTTCCACTAATGTCGGTCAATTCGATTTCCTGCACGAATTTGCATTCCAGTGCCGCAAGCGCTTCTGCCACTCGTGGTGGACGAACAAATTTACAGGGCGCTTCGGAGAGGCCCGCGATTTCGAACTCGTTCGTTTCGTGGGGTGCCGGCGCGGATGTCATGTTGATTTGGTCGGCTAGCTCATGACTGGCATAATTGGCGACAAATTCCTTGGTTTGCCGAACGTTCTTCACCGAATCCTTCACGCCTTCCGAGGAGAACATCACGAGGTCGGGTCGCGAGGAGATCGCATTGAAAAAGCTATAGGGCGCCAGATTGACATGGCCTTCATCCGAAATGGTGGATATCCAGCCGATTGGTCGAGGTGCGACAATTGCCTTGAATGGATCATGCGGCAAACCGTGATCTCGGCCTTCTGTATCGTAGAACAATTCAGTCTCCCAATATCGAGTAGATGTCGTCAATCGCCGGGCGGTCGCGTTCGGTCTTCGGCATGGTACGTGTGCCGATATAGATGAACCCTACAATCCGTTCACCCGATCTTACTCCCAAGGGTTCGGCCAATGTCTCGTCAAAGGCGATCCATTCCGTCAACCATTGTGCGTCCCAGCCGTGGGCATTTGCTGCGATCAACAAATTCATCGCGGCAGCACCTGCGGACAAAATCTGCTCCCATTCCGGAACCTTTGGGTGGTCTTGCGGCGCACTCATGACGGCGATCACCACCGGCGTTCGGGTAAATCGGGTCCGTTCGATCTCCTGCATTTCGCCGTTCAATTCAGGCGTCAACTCCAGCGCGCGCTGCAGGAATAGGTCGCCCAGCTTTGCGCAATAATCCGGGCTGTAACGTTGAAACCGCCAGGGCGCTATTTTCCCGTGGTCCGGGACCCGGGCCGCTATTTCTATCATCGTTCTGATGCTGGTTTCATCGGGTCCCGGGCCAGACATGGTCTTGGCTGGCACCGATCTTCGATTGGCCATAAAGCCAATGACTTCGTTATTTGGTTGCTGCATAAATAAACTCGCGGGGTTGGCCTTTTTGAATATGTTCGTATAGATGGCGTTTTCAATCTTGAAAATGCCAGATTGACAGGTTTCAGCTAATTCAGATGGAAACAAATCGTTCACAAAAACTGATCCAGGCTAAAATGCGTTACGCCTTTGTGTTTTGGACGTTCGTGACTTTGTTTCTGGCCGGCATGATCTCTTATCCAAGCGAAGGTTTTGCACAGGAGCAGCAAGGAGATACCAAGCGTGTCGAATTTGAGGCTCGCATGGTCGAAGATGGTGCACCAATCTGGTCTGGAATTGAGTGGCGTATATTCGGGTCTACTGTCGGTAATGACGGTAAGCTGCCCCTGCTGGCCCAGGCTGAAGGCGGCACGAAGTCTTTCGATATTTCTCCCGGAGAATATTTCGCCCATGCCGCTTATGGGCATGCCAGCGCGATCCGACGAATTGTCGTTGAAGAAGACAATCAACAGGAAGTATTCACATTCAACGCAGGTGCGCTGCAGCTTTCAAGCACAACGGGCGAAGGTTCCGCCATCCTGTCGAGCCTGTTGCGGTTCGATATATATTCGAAAGATGTTGATGATCGCGGACAGCGGCAGCTGATAGCGCGGAACGTAAGACCCGGCGAAATCGTGCCATTTCCAGCAGATACCTATCACGTGGTATCGCAATATGGCCGGCTGAATGCCGAAATTCGTGCCGATCTCAGGGTAGAGCCAGGCAAGATCACGCAGGCGACCATGCAACATCGTGCCGCCCGTGTTTCTCTTCGGCTGGTCGAAGGCGAAGGCGGCGATGCGATTGCCGATACGGCGTGGTCTCTGCTGACTGAATCCGGTGATGTCATCACGGAAAGCGCGTCTGCCTTTCCGTCCTTTGTGTTGACCGAAGGGACCTATACGGCGATCGCGCGAAACAATGAGAAGATTTACTCGCGGGATTTCAAAGTGACTCCCGGTGAAAATCAGGTCATTGAATTGCTGATCGAATAGCTTCGTCTAATTTTGACGTCAGGTATTTTTGCCTGCAGCAGCCCGTGCCAGATCCGGCGGTGTAGCCTCCTCGGCCAGGCTGGAAATCGCATCAGCCAACGACATGGATGTCTGGTCACGCGAGCCAAGCCTGCGGATTGATACAGTATTTTCTTCGGCTTCCCGATGACCGCAAACCATGATGACCGGCACCTTGGCGAGCGAATGTTCGCGGACCTTGTAGTTGATCTTCTCGTTGCGATCATCGAGTTGGGCCAGCAAACCTGCCGCCCGCAATTTTTCTACTACCGAAGCTGCATAATCGTTGGCCTCGGACGTAATGGTTGCGACGACGACCTGAACCGGCGCCATCCACAACGGGAAATGTCCGGCATAGTTTTCTATCAATATGCCGAGGAACCGTTCCATTGAGCCGCAAATCGCGCGGTGGATCATCACCGGCTGTTTTTTCTCGCTATTGGCATCGATATAAAACGCACCAAAACGCTCCGGCAGGTTGAAATCTACCTGGGTGGTGCCAAGCTGCCAGGTTCGGCCAATGGCGTCCTTGAGCACATACTCGAATTTCGGCCCGTAAAAAGCGCCCTCACCCGGATTGATACCGGTGGTGATCTTGCCGCCGGACTTTTCCTTGATCTCTTCAAGGACATCCATCATTACCTTTTCAGCGTAATCCCAGCTGGCATCATCGCCGACGCGCTTTTCCGGCCGGGTAGACAGCAGAACCTCGATTTCCTCAAATCCGAAATCGGCATAGACCGACAGAATCAGATCGTTGATACGCATACATTCGGCGTGCATTTGCTCTTCGGTGCAAAAGACATGAGCGTCGTCCTGGGTAAATCCCCTGACACGCATCAATCCATGAAGTGCGCCAGAAGGCTCGTATCGGTGCACTATTCCGAATTCTGCCAGACGGACCGGCATATCACGGTAACTTTTCAGGCCGTGTTTGAAGATCAGGACGTGTCCGGGGCAATTCATCGGCTTGATGGCAAAGATACGATGATCTGCATTCACGTCATCAGGATGCGTTAATGCATGGGCGGATTTTACCGCGAACATGTTCTCTTGATACCAGCCCCAGTGACCGGAAGTTTCCCAAAGCGATTTGTCCAGAATTTGCGGAGCATTGACTTCTTCATAAACACCCTCAAGGCGTCGTCGCATATAGCTCACCAGGTTCTGGAAAATACGCCAGCCCTTTGAATGCCAGAAAACCACGCCTGGGCCTTCTTCCTGAAAATGGAAAAGGTCCATCTCGCGGCCCAGTTTACGGTGGTCGCGCTTGCCGGCTTCTTCCAGCATAAACAAATAGTCTTTGAGCTGCTTGTCGTCTGCCCAAGCGGTTCCGTAAATTCTTGTCAGCATGGCGTTATTTGAATCACCACGCCAATAGGCGCCGGCCACATTCATCAATTTGAAGGCATTGCCGATATCATCGGTGGACCGCATATGCGGGCCGCGGCACAAATCCAGCCAGTCGCCCTGGCGATAGATTTTCAGTTCCTGATCGTCGGGGATCGCATCGATTAACTCGATCTTGTAGCTCTCGCCATTATCCGAGAAGTATTTGTGGGCCTGATCCCTGGTCCAAATTTCCTTGGTAAAGGATTTGTTGCGCCCGATTATCTCACGCATCTTTTTCTCGATGACCGGCAGATCTTCCGGCGTGAACGGCTCATTTCGGGCAAAATCGTAATAAAATCCGTTTTCAATCACCGGTCCGATGGTCACCTGTGTACCGGGCCATAACTCCTGCACAGCTTCCGCGAGGACGTGGGCGCAGTCATGACGGATCAATTCCAGAGCACGCTCGTCGTTACGGGTTACAATCTCGATTGCGCCGTCAGTTTTGATCGGATCAACAAGATCGCGCAATTCGCCGTCAAACGAATATGCGACTGCTTTCTTCGAGAGGGATTTTGAGATTCCTGCAGCAATTTCGGCTCCGGTAACTCCGGATGAATATTCGCGTGCAGAACCGTCGGGGAATTTTACAGAGACTTGATCAGACATTGGTTTCTCCTATCCAATCCCGCAAACGAGCGCGGGTGGCGGGCGGAAAATTTGTTCAGGCGCGATTTAGGTGATTTGAGTGCCAAGGGCAAGGGGTGTCAGAAAACAGACCAGCTAAATAGTGCATGATGATCCAAAAGGTAGACTGCCAAGGGAATGGGAGCGATCGCAATCATGGCAGTGATCAGGAATGCCCAGAATGAAAACAATCCGCTCATGCCGGCTATCATGGAAAGACCGCCTCCCCCGCCGACCAGGCTGTTGCCCGGAACATTCAGCGCAAGCGCGAAAGCGATATGCCGATGCCTGACCAGAAACGGAATGAACCGGTTTGGGGATCTTTCGACAATCATCAAGAGCCGTTCGGAGGGCGATTTTGCGGCAATTTCCAATATGAAATCACGGGCGCGAACAAGGCCAAGATAACCAAACAGGAATGCTATTGTCGAAATTGGTAGGAAACGACCAGCCAAATAGGCCAAAACCATCGCGAAAACCATGCAGACATAGACAAGCAAGGCAATCCGGGCACCAAATACCATGATCATGCCAAATCCAATTTCGGCACCCGGGACAAAGGGAAGTGCCGATGCCATGACATAGATCGAGGACAGGGCCAGTACCATCCAGTCAAGCTGACGCCCGCCTTCAGTGGCCAGATTCATCTCGGAGTTTTCAGCTATCCAATGGCTGATCAACATGCCGGCCATGATCAGCACGATGTACAAGCACAGAAAGGCCGCCCATCGCCAATACTTGTTCATGACAAAAATGCGATGAATTGAGGCGAGCGGCGCGTGGCCGACACCAAAGCTGATCCTCCAATCCGCATAAAACCCCCTTACGGATTGAGGCAAACTATATCGCAGGAACAGTTTTAATAAAAGCAGCCGGCATTTGTGGCGGTTGCATCAGGATAGTTTTGTGGTCAGTCCTCCAGGGAAGCCATCTTGATTTCGCCAACCCGAATTTCGTTTCGATTGTGCATTTGTTGATTGGCGAATCTTTTCAGTACACTTGTAGCGTTTTCATCAAGTTCCAATAGAGAACCGATCATCGATGCGATCGCTACTTCTGCGGCCCGGCCGGCGCCGTCATGGGCTTTCAGCGCAATTCCAATTCCAAGCCGGGGCAATGCAGCTACATGTACGCCTTCGGCACCATTTTTCAGGAATACCTGGCCAGGCATTGCGGCCATGATCTCGCTATCGCAGGCACCCGTACCACCAACAAGTTCGGGATGGGCAAAACAGGCATCCTGTATTCTTTTCATCGTGGACGCGCGCGCCTTGTCGTCATTGGCAGCAACGCCAAAGCGTGCAAATGCAACCGCAAGACTTTGCAGCGGGATTGAATAGGTGGGTATGGAACAGCCATCTATGCCGTAATTTTCGGAGTTGTGCTTTTCACCCGTCACTTCCCGCATAAGCGCGGCGATCCTGCCCTGCACAGGATGATCGAACCTGACATAGCCCTCTATCGGCAGTCCTTCATGTTTTGCCAGCGCCAGAAAGCCGGAGTGTTTACCCGAGCAGTTGTTGTGAATGCATTCTGCCTGCCTGCCCCGCCTAGCAAGCTTTTCACGATCAGCCTCCAGCGCCGGTAACTGCTTTCCGCATTCCAGGCAGGTTTGATCCAGATCGATTTTCTCCAGCATTTCACTGGCAGTGCGCACGTGGATCTCCTCACCATAATGGGATGCGCAGGCCAGTGCCAGATGGCGCGGTTCGTAGGCGAATGCATCTGCCGCGCCGGATTCAATTAATGGAATTGCCTGCAATGCCTTTACTGCGGAACGCGGAAATACAGGCAAATCGGCAGAGCCGAAGACCGAAACAAGCCCGCCTTCGGCATCTGCAACGACAATATCGACTGAATGGCGACTTTCGACAAATGGTCCTCGTGTTACCTCGACGACAGCGGAAGGCTTGGCTGATTTCATCGAACTCTCCAGATGCAAATAAATTCCGGTGGTATTACCACCAACGCATCTTTTGGGGAACGGGATCATACCCACTTGTCCCCCACGGATTGCATCTGGCAACGCGTTTTAATGAGAGCCACGAGCCTGCAATCAATCCGTATCGGGCGATTGCCTCATAAGCGAATTCGGAGCATGTCGGCTGGTGGCGGCAGGATTGTCCGATAAATCCGGACAATGTCAGTTGATATAAGCGCACCAGACCTATTCCAAGCAGCCGAGCGGGTGTCTTTGGCCACTCGCCCTGGTAATTTCTGCTGTTCAGACGAGGATTTTGTTTCTTCTGAGCTGCACCGTCAGCGCACACGATAGCCAATTCCGGCTGCTGACAATGCGGAAGCTGCTGCCTTATGAACTTTCGCCTTCCTTTCAGCCTTTGATTGTACCGTATGCCTGTCGCTCTTGCCGGGATGGCGATCAGATTCAATCTGATCGATACAGTCCACCACCGCATCAAATGTAAGCAAGGTGGACGCGTGTCTGGCCTTGTAGTCGCGCACGGGCTCCAGAAATCTAAACTCTTCGAATTTTCCTGATGGCGGCTCAGCGTTATCTTTCAACATCGCATACATGTCGCTTTTCAGTTTCTTCAATTCGGCTGCAGTCGAACCGATGACATTCTTCGCCATGATCGATGATGAGGCTTGACCCAGTGCACATGCCTTTACTTCATGGGCGAAATCGGTGACGACGCCATCCTTCATGTTCAGATCCACCATGACCGTCGAACCGCAAAGTTTGGAATGCGCCTTTGCCGTCGCGTCCGGATCTTCCAGCCGGCCAATATGCGCAATGTTTCCGGCATATTCCAGGATCTTACTGTTGTAGACATCATTCAGCATGGTTCAGCGCTCTTGTGCATATCGGTAACAGATATAGTCAACTGCCGGCCGGAAATCGATAGCTATAACGCAGGAACAGAATAATTGACGCAACTGTCCGTCATCAGACAGCAAAAACCCCGGACAAGCCGGGGTTTTTATTGAAAGGTAGTTTTTGGCAGTATCGGTTTGCTTAGTAACATACCTTTACCTTGCGCCAGACATGGTAACCAAGATACGGGTCCCATACTTTCTGACTCTGCCAGGTACACCCACCATAGTAAGGTGCGCCATATACCGGACGGGCACCGGCGATAAGTCCGCCAAGAACCGCTCCACCGATGAATGCACCAACAAGCTTACCGTTGCCTGCCTGTGCTTCGCTAGGTGCAGCGAGCGATCCGGTTGCAACCATAGCTACTGCAGCGGCACCAGCTATGACCGAGTTACGAAGGGTTTTGCGTGTCATCACGTTTCTCCTGTTGTTTTAGGAACATGTTCTGTCCCGATGAGCTATATCTATGCTCGCAATATCGTGAACGGTGTGTAGTCGAACACATTTCGGATGAACGCAGCTTGAACAGCCCTTCGGGCGGAAAAAAATGTCATGTTTTTGAAAATAAAGCAGCTTATTGTCTTCTGTGTACAATTGAAGAACAATATGGTTGCATTATATCGAATAGAGTCTGGTCACCGTGCCAAAAGCGAAATGCCTCGTTAAGGCCCCGGAACCTGGCCAAAGCCAATTGATGCGTCTGGTTTATCCAATATCCGCATTTCCAAAGGCTGCGACTGGTCCGAATCCAGAGAATATACGTAACGCCTTGGAAGTTAGTTATGCGGGAGATTGATATGGACGCCGTCCTCGAGACAATAAAGAAGACAGGTGCGCGAAAGATTCTAGATAAATCCGAGCGCCCGACTGCTGAAGAGGCAGAAGCCGCAGTTCGTACGCTGTTACAGTGGATTGGCGAGGACGTCGACCGTGAGGGGCTATTGGACACGCCAAAACGTGTAGCCAAGGCCTATAGCGAGATGTTTGCCGGCTACAATGAAGACCCGGAAACCGTACTCGGCCGGACTTTCGAAGAAGTCGGCGGTTATGACGACATGGTCTTGGTCAAGGACATAATCTTTCATTCCCATTGCGAACATCACCTTGTGCCCATCATCGGCAAGGCGCATGTCGCCTATTTGCCGGATGGCAAGGTGCTGGGCCTGTCAAAAATTGCCCGTACTGTCGAGATATTTGCGCGGCGCCTGCAAACGCAGGAAAACATGACCGCACAAATCGCCCATACAATTGACGAAGTACTGCAACCCCGCGGTGTTGCGGTAATGATTGAAGCGGAACATATGTGCATGGCAATGCGGGGCATCCGTAAACAGGGCTCGACAACAACGACGACCTGCTTTACTGGCCAATTCCGCAATGAACCGAACGAGCAGGTCAACTTCATGACACTACTTCGCTTGAGCAGAGATTAGGTCAGCTTAGGGCAGGATTTCAAAACTAAAGCCCAGCGAGAATTTTCATGACGCAGAAATTTGGAACCGTTGCCGATGCGAAGGAATTGGAAAGCGGTCGGATACTCTCTCCAAAATTTAATAAAGATGGTCTGGTGACCGCTGTCGTGACCGATTATAAGAGCGGCGAATTGCTGATGGTCGCCCACATGAATGAGACGGCGCTGCAAAAGACGCTTGAAACCGGTCAAACCTGGCTCTGGAGCAGATCCCGCCAGGCGTTATGGCTGAAAGGTGAAACTTCAGGTTCAATCCAGAATGTTGTCGAAGCGCGACTGGATTGCGATCAGGATGCGATCTGGTTGAAGGTAGAGAGACAAAAAGTCGAAGAGACATGCCATACCGGGCGGAAATCCTGCTTTTACCGGCGAATAGTAACCAAAGATGGCGATTTTCGCCTGGAATCTGCCGAATAGAGTTGCCAGAGGGCAAATTCATTTACATTTTAATTAGAGTTTATGCATTATCCTGTCCTGCAGACCGGATAACACCACTTTACCGTATAGGTGCCGAGGCGGCATCGAGGAATTGACCGGCAATGTTTTTGTTTAATGGGAAAATGGGGACAGCCTCCCAAAGCGATACAGAAAACCCGGACGTTACAAGCAAGTTTCAGGGTGCCGATACGCTTGAGCAAGACAATGCAGCCGCAGAAATAAATCTTGATTTGCCAACCGCCGTTTCTACGGCAAGTGAACCACCTACTCCAATTGCCAATAAGAAACCGCGCGGCGGAATCGCGCTGGCCCTGGGCGGCGGCGCTGCAAAGGGTTGGGCACATATCGGTGTCTTGCGTGCCTTTGAAGAGGCGCAGATACCGGTCAGAATGATCGCCGGAACATCCATCGGCGCACTCGTCGGCGGTTGTTATCTGGCAGGCAAGCTCGATGAACTCGAGGAATTTGCCCGATCGATGACGTTTTCGGGCATGATCCGCTATATGGATTTTTCATTGCGTGGCGCCGGACTGATTTCCGGGCAACGGCTCAGCACTCGCATGGCGCAGCATTTGGGTGGGATTCAGATCGAGGAACTCGACCGGGATTTCGTCAGCATATGTACCGATATCAGGACCGGTCATGAAATCTGGCTGCATGACGGACCGCTTGTTGAAGCTATCCGCGCGTCCTATGCCCTACCGGGCGTATTTATGCCCGTAGAGCACAATGGCCGGCATCTGGTCGACGGCGCCATTGTGAACCCGGTACCGGTTTCTGCCTGCCGGGCCTATGAACCCGATATTGTTATTGCCATTGATCTCAACAGCGAGGCTTTTGGTCGTGCGACCGTAATAAAGTCATCTCACTACGAGAGCGCGGAGGTTTCGCAGGAAACTGAAATATTTAATCAGGAGCCCGACGATCCGTCGGCAAATGCCTTCAAGGACCTTCAGGTGCAACCAAAATCCAGACTGGGCACGACCGGTGTGATGATGGAGGCATTCAACATTATTCAGGACCGGATCGCACGAGCACGGATGGCTGGCGATCCTCCAGACTATATTGTCAGGCCAAGATTGCACCAGATCGGGCTTGCCGACTTTCACAAGGCAGAAGAATCAATTGCTATTGGCTATCGCGAGGCAAAACTCCGCATCTGTCAACTGACAGATGAAGGAAGCCTGGAAACCGTTTGAAATAATTCGGTTTTATCCAGCCGCAATATAGCTGCGCATATCTTCGGCGTCTTTCTCCGCCTGCTGAATTTTCCGCTTCACAACATCACCAATGGAAATTATTCCGACCAATTTTCCGCCTGTGACGACCGGGACGTGGCGAAACCGGTTTTCCGACATAACACCCATCACCTGATCGACGGTATCAGCCTCGTCACACGATATTACCGTGCGTGTCATAAAGGATGAAACCGGCTGCTTAAGCACTGAGGCACCGGATTTCGAAATTTCGCGGACGATGTCGCGTTCTGAAATAATTCCAGATACATTTTCATTATTATCTAAGACGACCATTGCCCCGACCCTGTTTTCGGCCAGAATGTCGACCACTTTCGACATTTTTGCATCCTGGTCTATGGTAAATACATCTCTGCCTTTTTCGGCAAGAATGGAAGCTACGGTCATGATATCCTCCCCTTCATCAAACCCCAAACCCCGTTTTTCACAATCGATTTCCGCTTAATCGACCACGAAAACCAGATTGTTCCGCTCTTATGTTGCGCTCAACACGAAGAATTTACAAGACCGGCAAACAAAGCGTGGATTTATATTAGGTTGGATTGCGGTTTAATTCGGTCAAATAACGAAAAGAAGAACAAACCGGCCAGAAAACCGCCAATATGAGCTTGCCACGCGATAGGCTGATCTGCGCCCGCGATGGGAATTGCGCCACTACCAAAGACCAGATTTATTGCCATCCAAACGCCCATAAATGTCAAAAACACCCGGTTTGTGAAGCTTTGAGCCAGTGTCAGAGCTGGTCCGTCAGCCGTGATCATTCCACGACGCCCGCCTTGGAAAGCAAATCTGGCAGCTGCCCCCATATGGCCCGACACAACTGCGGATGCGCCAATAACGGGGACGAGATCGCCGATATGGAACATTAGATGCAACAATGCGCCTCCAAGGGCGGCAATGACAGACAATATCAGAAAACGTGCGGTACCCACCCGCCTCGCCAAGGGTGTGCCGAAAGCAGCCATCCATAACAGGTTCATGAACAAATGCGCCCAGCCGCCGTGCAGGAACGCATAGGTTACCGGGCTCCACCATGCGGCCATTTCGATTGGTAACTGCGTTGCAATATCGGAATATCGGGCTGGAATGAACGAGAATGCATAGATCGTCCAGACGTTCTGTTCGGGCTGCAACAAATATTCGCGGACCAAATGAACCACAAACATGAAAGCAGCGAGCCAGACGATTACCGAAGGCAGATTGAATACCGGTTCCCTACCCATGCCCGACCCCGAATAACCGGGATGTTCCGGGCCGTGGTAATCGGGTTCGTCTGGTTGATGATCTCTATTGGAATTGGACAAATTCATACGGACTGACCTAGCGCCGATTTGTGATCAATTCCAGACGAAAGTTGAGAATGACAGACGTAAACAAAAAAACCGTCTGACCCGGGTCCAGGTCAGACGGTTGGTCGCGTCCCTGTTAAAAGCCGTCCTGTGTTGAAGTTGGTTCAGTTCTTAACACGAAAGTCCGGTTGGCTTTTGACGCCATCCTAACGGAGCCATTCCATGGTCTCATTTCACTACAAAATTCTCAACATCAATACTCTGTTAAGGTTAACGCTGCCGCGCTGTGGGTAAATCTTATGATCTGAAGCGGTCACCGTCAGCTGACGCTATAAACTGGCATGAAGCCTGCAACGATGTTCCTGAATCCATTGCGGAACGCGGATTCTGTGCGGAATCGGGACAATTGGGCAAATTTTTCCCCGAAATTCTGATTTTCGTACCGCCGTAACCGCTGAAACGTCTAATGTTACGAGAGACAGATCATTTTGAGACACGCCGGATCACAGGAACTATTCGAATATTGGAACCTATTGCGCGCAGGCAGACCTGCACCTGAACGCAGTGAGGTCGAACCGAGCGACATACGCACAATATTGGGTGACACGTTTATCCTGGAAGTGTCGCTGCAATTGCGCTCGATATCCTTTCGCCTGGCTGGAACACGACTATGTGCGGCCCATGGCAGAGAGCTTAAAGGTCTGGGATTCCTCGCCTTGTGGCAGGAAGAAGACAATTTCGACATCGCGCGCGCCGTCAATCGGGTTTACCAGGAATATGAGCCGATGCTTTTAAGTTATGTTGCGCTTACGGAGGAAAAGCGCGCATTGGAATATGAAGGGGTCATGCTGCCCTTGATGCCGGCTGCTGGCGGAAATGCGCGTCTACTGGGCATTGCCACACCAAAAACAACCCCCTATTGGCTCGGCTCCGAACCTCTTGTTCAATGCCGCCTGAGAAATGCGCGCAACATCAGCGTCCCAGAAATCTCCCCTTCCCTGATGCCGGACTACAGTACTGCGCCATCAGAACCGGACATTCTTCCCAAAGGACAACGCCGGATTGCCCATCTGACAGTATTCGATGGCGGGCTTTCCTGACCGTTCGCTCCTCTTCAACAAAAAAATACCGAAAACCCCCAAAAATTCCGCTTTTTTCGACCGCTGCTCACAAATCGTTAACCATCCGCGTAAATAATAAACACGTTCAATATCGAGTTTGTCTAATTTTGCGGGTGAAGCATGGGTGCAGTGAGTGCACACTACGATGATTTGGGCCTGAGTGACCGTGAGCGGCAGTTCCAACGCGTGGATCTGACGCTGTTCGGTCGCTACATGCTTTCCAACAGGCAGGAATATCCATGCCAGGTGCTGAATATGTCGCCTGGCAGCGCTGCTTTGATGACCCCTCACCTGGGTGATGTCGGAGAGCGGGTCGTTGCCTATATTGATCATGTAGGTCGGCTGGAAGGTGTTGTCCTGAGAATTTTCGATGGCGGCTTTGTCATCAGCGTCAATGCGACAGAGCGCAAACGAGACAAGCTGGCAGCGAAACTGACTTGGCTGGCTAATCGCCATGAATTGAATCTTGCCGAGGACAGGCGTCACGAACGTATTGTCCCGCGCCAGAGGGCCACCGAGATAAAGCTCGAGGATGGGCGTACCTACCAGACTCGCATCATTGACCTGTCATTGTCCGGCGCTGCAATCGAAATGACCGTTCGCCCGGCAATCGGCACCGTGATGTGGATCGGAAACATGCGCGGTCGCGTCGTGCGGCATTTTGATGAAGGCGTGGCAATCGAGTTTGCCGCGGTTCAGACGCGCGATTCACTCGAGCGGTTTCTGATCGGGATGCCAGACGTCTAACGTCCCCATCAACATTCATAAGGCGCGAAGCCGGGTTTCGGCGCCTGGTTTAAATTTCCTATTTTTCAGTAATTCAATATATAAGCGCGATCTGCCGCGGCAGATGGCGCTTTCGTGGTTATCAAACACTTAAAATTCCTATTAAATTTGAATAAAAACTGGTATTAATTCGATTATTTATTTATTTTAATTCATGTAAATACTGCTGACTATTTTTTTCTGTAAATAAAATCATCAATGATATCTGTGTCCCTCTAGACGGGGATAACAGATGACGAAAATAAGCAAGACTATACTTGCGGTCTCTGTGGCGGTTGCAGTTTCATGGTCTGCCAAAGCCGAGGCGAAGCAAGTCAATAACCTACACATGCCGGTAACGGGAAGAACCTCCCAACCGATTGGCCACTACGAGTATTGCAAACGTCACCGGAGGGATTGCAGTCTGCGATCCATTGACACGCGCCCGGTCAAGCTGAGCCGCAAGGCCTGGCGTGACATGGACGAAGTCAACAGGGCGTCAAACACGTCCGTTCGTCCGGTCACCGATCTCGACTATTACAATACAGAAGAGTACTGGACCTATCCCAAGCGATTTGGCGATTGTGAAGATTATGTGCTGATGAAGCGCAAGATGCTGATGCAACGCGGATGGCCGGCGAGCAGCCTGCTCATCACGGTTGTACGGCAGCCAAATGGCGACGGACATGCAGTTCTGACCGTGCGCACTGACAAGGCCGACTTCGTGCTGGACAACCTGCGGGACAAGATCCTGCCCTGGCAGGATACCGAATATCGCTATCTGAAGCGTCAGTCTGCTTCGAATTCGGGACGTTGGGAAGGAATCGAGGATTACCGGACCGGTATCGTTGGCAGTGTGAAATAGACTGCCATTTACCCCAAGAGATCAGTTTCGATCCGGTCGTGTCCCTGCCTTCCCGTCCCTAATGACCGGATCGGGGGCTGACTTATGGTCTCTAAGTCAGCCCCAGCCGACGGGAAACTGGTTGGACTAGACGTTGACTATTCCGGTAATCAAGAGTGCCTGAAAGACGAGCACACCGGAGCAGAAGCTCCATATTGCTGCAAGGCCGCCTGCTATCAGCAATGCGAGAACTGGCAGCGTACCAGCTGACCAACGCCGCAGCGTTGCCGAAACCAACATATACGGTCCAGCGATCATGAATATGATCAGCGCGCACAACATGGCGATTGGTCCGCGTCGAGTAACCTGAAATCGCGGGTCCGAGCCTGTAAAGAACTCCAGTATTGAAGCCGCAATTCCGGACAGGGTGAAGCCGCAACACAGTACAAATATCAAAACCACCCAATCCGGCACGTATTTACCCTTTCTTTACCATAAAAATGGAAGCTCAAAACCCCAGGTAGATTGAGCTGCAATTGCTGTGCCGGTTGGAGATTGTGCCATTTTGGAACAGTCAGCCGAGCCGCTTATTGGGAAACGAGTTGATGAGCACTACGTCCCCTCCCCTTTATGTTCCGTCTGATGTTGTAGGCCGCACCAGGTCGAACTACGTGGGCAGTTTAAACGCCAACCAGAGCGACAATGTCGGCTCTGGTGATGCGCAGAGAGAGACCGGCTTATCCGCCCGCCTGCTAGTGATCCTGTCAATTGTGCTGACGGGTGTGACCGGCGTGGTCTTGCTACTGGTCTGGATGGTGGGAACGGAGCTTTCACGCGCGGGGCACACGATCGACACCTCAATGCGCCAGATCGAAATCGGCAATGATGTTCTGGCCATTCAGGCAAATCACATCCGGTTTCGCTCGCAAAGGCGTAACGGCATTGTAGATCGTGCTGATCTGTATTTTTTCTGGCCGCAAATGTCCGGTTTTACGGAAGTGCTGGAAAACGAATTCAACAGCGACACCGTAAACCCCAACATACTGTTCGTGACGCTTGAGCCCAGGCGCATGAGCCGAGACATGTCGGGTCGAATGGAAGCGATCTACCGCAAATTCTTTGTAGGTACACCGGCATCCGCACCTGGCGGATTATTGAAACAGAACTTGTCGGCAGCAAGCGGATATGCGGGGGAATATCTAGTTTTCGAACGCAGTAATCCGCAGCCGTTCGTGGCGCGTTGCGTGGAGGATTCAGAGGCAGGAGCCACGCCCTACTGCATCAGGGATTTCCACATCGGGCGTAACATATCGGTAACCTACCGTTTTCATATCTCGCTTCTGGACCAATGGATGCCGCTCGATTATGCGATCCGTGCCAGTATCAATTCCATGATAGTGCAGTGACCCTGGATGATTAGCGATCAGTCCAGATCTATGTCCAGAATTGCCATTGAAAAACTGTAGGAAAGTTCGCCTTCGTCTTCATCGCGATAGAGAACACCCAGAAATTCGTCTCCCTTGTAGACTTCGCAGGAATCGTCCTTTTTTGGTCGCGCCTTGACTGTTAATCCAGGCGTACCGAAAACTTTTGTAAAATATGCATTTAGCTTTCTGATTTCGTCAGGGTTCACAGTTATTCTCCGATGAATTTGAAGATCAGTAATTCAGATTGCTGCAAGCGATCCAGACCGTATTTCACAATCGCATCGCTTGTCGCATGGCTGTGCCAAAGCTGTAAAGGGTCACCCCAAAATTACAACACAATTCATCGGTCGGGGATTAACTGCCGATCTTGTCCTGATCGAGAATCTGATCCATCGTTCGCGATGGTTCCGGGCACCCTGCAGGGCCTATGACCTTGGCCGGCACTCCGGCGACCGTGACCTTTTCCGGTACCGGTTTGACCACGAGAGAACCTGCAGCAATTCGCGAACAGGAACCCACGTTTATGTTGCCGAGAACGGTCGCGCCTGCGCCAAGCAGGACGCCATGGCCGATCTTCGGATGTCGGTCTCCATCCTCCTTGCCGGTACCGCCGAGCGTGACGCTGTGGACCATGGATACGTTGTCGCCAATGGTTGCTGTGGCGCCGATGACTATTCCCGAAGCATGGTCCATGAAAATACCCTTGCCGATCTTTGCGGCCGGGTTGATATCTGTCTGGAAAACCTGGCTGGACCGGCTTTGCAGGTAGAGCGCGAAATCACGGCGGCCCTGGATCCAGTTCCAATGCGCCAGTCTATGGGTCTGGACCGCGTGAAATCCCTTGAAGTAGAGGATCGGCTCGATCAGCCTGGTGCAGGCGGGATCACGATCGTAGACCGCTGCAATATCGGTCCGGAGAAATTCTCTGTATTCCGGCCATTCTTTCAGCATTACCTCGAAGGCGCGACGTACAGTATCAGCTGAAACTTCGCGGTTATGAAGGCGTTCGCTGATCCGCACAAAGACTGCATCTTCCAGATAATCGTGATTGAGAATTGTCGAATAGATAAAAGTCGCCAGAACAGGCTCGCTTTCGATAATCTTGGTGGCTTCGTCCCTTACCGCTTTCCAGACAGGGTCAACAATGTCGCGCTCGTCTTGCGCATCGGATTTCGCGGAAATATTTGTAGCCATGTCCAGCTCCGGAATATTTTTTCGATTTCTCTATTCTAGGTACCAAATTCGGGTAAACAAGACCGTAAATTGTGAACAATAATTCTAATCGGTGAACAGTCAAAAAATCTGAACAGGCAATAAGCCGTGCTGACCTTCACGTCAAATCAACCGGAGAGAAAATCGACAACCAATTGCTTATGCACGCGGTCTCCAACGGCGTTCATGTGGTTTCTGCCCGGAATTTCCCGGTAGACAGCATTCGGCATAATCTCAGCCAGTCTCTGACCGTCGACGGCGACATTATCTTCAGAGCCGATCGCGATTAGCACTTCATTATGAATGTTCTCAAACAATTCGCGTGGGAGAAAATCCCGGGCACCCATTATACAGGCCGCAAGCGCATTGAGATCGGAGCCTGTCGACTCGGCAAATTTCCGGAACTCCTGACCAATCACGGTTGAGACATCCTCCATGGAAGGCGCCAGCAAACCATCCCGGATTTCGGTAGAATCGAACCCGCCTTCAATCATGTTGTAGCCGTTACCGGAAAAAACCACTCTGGAAATCTCTTCAGGTGCCTTACCGGCCATGGAGGCGGCAATTCGGGCGCCCAGCGAATATCCCATTACATGGGTCTTCTCGACTTCCAGATACCGCAGAAGTGAAAGTGCGTCTTCTGCCATTCGGTCAAGGCTGTAGTCGGCCTGTGACAGGCTCTTGGTGCTGCCGCCGTGACCACGATTGTCAAATGCAATGACGTGATAGCCGGAATGGGCCAATAGCTTTACCCAGCCGGTATTGACCCAGTTCACCTCCTTGGTGGAGGCGAAACCATGGACAAGGAGAATTGTATCGCCTTCGCCTCTTTCCACATAGGAAAGTTCAAGGGGACCGGTATCGGTTTCAAATTCAGCTATCGGCATTGCAATTTCCGGGACGGTTTCGGTGCAGGAACATGATGAGATATCATCGCACCGATCAGGGTGTAGAAAAAGTCTTTGCACTGAGTGTAGATTCTTTTAATACATGAACAAACATAAATTGGGATCAAGCTAGAATATGGCTGGTAAGACCGTACCGCATTTTCAGAATGACAAGGGCGTCCATACGATCGAGATCGGGGTAAAGGAGTTCATGTGCTGCGGCGCCAGCGCGCCATACGATCATCCGCATGTTTATCTGGACATGGGATCAGACTCCGAAATTGTCTGCCCCTACTGCTCCACCCTTTTTAGATATAATTCCAATCTGGCTTCCACAGAAACCAGCCCGGAAGGCTGTATTTATGCGGACGTCGCCTAGGCTGCGTATCCCTGGATGAGCAAACCCCGCAACCGCCGCACCGTATTGATCAGCGGTGGTGGAATTACCGGACTTACTGCTGCACTGTGTCTTGCAAAGGCAGGTTTTCGCACGGATATTTTCGAGAAGGCAGAAGGCTTCGAGACGGTCGGCGCAGGGATTCAGATTTCGCCCAATGCGCTCAACGTTCTTGATGAAATTGGGCTATCAGACCAGCTAAAGAGTGTGGCGGTGGCACCATCTGCCATTCGGGTGATGGCGGCGAACACTGGTTCTGAAATCACGAAAATTCCACTTGGTTCCTCGATTATCAAACGCTACGGCGTTCCGTTTCTGGTCGTACATCGTGCTGATTTGCATCAGGTCCTGGCACGTGCAGTCCACGACAATCCGGACGCCAACCTACATCTGAATGCCAGCGTCGAAGACATTGCCATCCACGCCAATGGTGTGACCGGCATGATCTTCAGGGACGGCCAGATGATGGAATATCCGGCGTCAGCGTTGATTGCCGCTGATGGTGTCTGGTCGAAGTTGCGTCAGTCACATTTCCTGGAGAAGCCGGCAAGCTATTCCGGGCTTGTTGCCTGGCGCGGACTAATTGCAACAGATCAATTGCCGGGTTCCCATGATTTGGAAAATACCCAGCTTTGGCTTGCTCGAGACGCTCACGCTGTCAGCTATCCTGTTCGAAGCGGCAGGCATCTGAATATTGTTGTCATTACAAAAGACAAAGCCGGCAAAGCAATCGAAGATGGTGAAAGAAACTGGTCGCAATCTGCGACGGCTACCGAACTGAAAGCCAGGTTGCCGTCATGGTGTGACGAATTTAGTTCGCTTTTGAAATACCGGACCAGATGGACACGTTGGCCACTCTATCACAGTGCCAAGACTCGAAACTGGCTAAGGGGACCCAGCGCAATGGCCGGAGATGCGGCCCATGCAATGCTACCATTTGCTGCGCAGGGAGCCGTCATGGGAATTGAAGATGCGGCGGTACTCGGAAATTGCATGGCAAAAGTATTGCTAGAAGATGTGTCTGTTGAGGATGCGTTGCTTGAGTTCCAAACGAAGAGGCAACCCCGTATTCGCCGTGCAGAGAAACTGGCCATTTCGAATGGGCGCATCTATCACCTGCCCCAGCCATTCGCCACTGCGCGCAATCTGGGAATGAAAATCCTTGGCGGTGAGCGTCTCCTCGCACGCCAGGATTGGTTATATGGCTGGCAGGCGGATTAATGCGCTACCGGTTTGGCAGGTACCGACCGAACTACCAATTACATGACTAGTCTTGAAGCGCTTGAGGTGAATGTAGACGCAATCCCAACAACAGGCTGTGCGTGGTTGGCGTCCATTTTCCCGTGTTGAGCCCGGCAACCCTCAAACCATCTGCTGCCCAGATATTGCACGGCCGGAATATGTGAAATCCGCCATTGGCCACAAAAAATACATCGCCGGTACCCAACCCCTTGCCCGGGAGAATCTCATGATTGTCACGAAAACCGGCAATGCTGTTTTCGATGAAATCGAGAAGGCGCTCGGTGCCCCCTGCCGGCAAATCCACTGCGTAGGCATTTTCAAGTTCGGTGATGTCGCCGGCTGGTACCATTCGAACCACCGAATTGTCACCGGTGACCGCAGTAAAGGTCGGTCCCGGACGAATATCAGTAAGGTTCCGAGCTGTCGTGTAAAATGCGTGAGAGCCCCATCCAAACACCAGAAATTTCAGATTTGGATTGAAGATGGGAATGCCATCGGCCGCCAGATGAGCAAATCTTTTCCGGACTGCGTCATCAACGGGGATGGCAAAATCGGCGTGAAGCAGCGTCGTCAGCAAGTAGATGCGCTCGGTATTTCCCGGCGCACGGCCTGAGTCTGCGTGACCCGGATAAATCGCTCCGGCGACGCTCGCGGCCAAATAGACAAATACCACCAAAGCCAGCACACCCAATGTGCCAGCAATCAGGCGGAGGATCCGCCACATGTCGTAACTCCGAGTTAGTTTGATTCCCGACCCTAGTGCAGAATCTGGCTCAAGAACAGTTTTGTCCGTTCATGCTTCGGATTGTCAAAGAATTCCGAAGGAATGTTCTGCTCAACAATCTGACCTTGGTCCATGAAGATGACGCGGTCGGCAACCTGCCTGGCAAAACCCATTTCGTGGGTAACGCAGAGCATTGTCATGCCGTCTTCGGCCAGTTCCACCATGGTTTCGAGAACCTCCTTGATCATTTCCGGATCAAGTGCGGACGTTGGCTCATCAAACAACATGATGCGCGGGTTCATGCAAAGTGACCGGGCAATAGCAACGCGCTGTTGCTGGCCTCCGGACAACTGGCCCGGATATTTATTCGCCTGTTCAGGAATCTTCACCTTGGAAAGGTAATGCATTGCCACTTCCTCGGCTTCGCTCTTCGGCATCTTGCGAACCCAGATTGGCGCAAGCGTACAATTTTCCATGATTGTCAGATGCGGAAACAGATTGAAATGCTGGAAGACCATGCCGACTTCGCGCCGTACTTCATCGATCTTCTTCAGATCATTTGTCAGCTCGATTCCATCGACAACAATCTTGCCGCGTTGATGTTCTTCCAACCGATTTATGCAGCGGATCATGGTCGATTTACCGGATCCGGAGGGCCCGGCAATCACGATCCGTTCGCCGCGCATCACGCGAAGATCGATGTCTTTCAGGACATGAAACTCGCCATACCATTTGTGCATGTCGACAATTTCAATGGCTACATCGGTTTCCGAAATATGGGCTGCGTGCAGGCTTTCCTCATGACCTGCCGCCGCTTCCATTCCCGCGTCAGCGACTGGTGCAGGCTTTGCGCTACCATTGGTGGCAGCAGACTTAACCTGGGGAACCGGTGACGATTTTGCGGCTGCCACTTTGGTCTTTGCAGCAGGCTTTGCCGCGCGGGTTGCTTTCGGCTTGGATTTGGATTTCGCCGACGGTGCAGCCTTTTCAACCTCTGCTGCAAGTTTCTTGCACTGACCGACCCAATCATCGCGATCGATACGACCACTAAATTTCAAGAGGTTATCGGCCCAGGCGATCTCCGAAGCCGTCCAATCTGCGATCTGGGAGTACTTGTAGATACCCGCATCGTTCAAGACGGTTTGAAGTTTCGGGCCAACACCAGATATCTTTTTCAGATCGTCCGGATTCGCCGGTTTTTTTACGGTTTTCGGTTTTTTGGGCTTTATGTCAGCCATTTGTAAGTAACCCCTCGCATTCGGCGTTTTGAGCTAATTTCGTAATTCTATCGGTGACCGGTATCCAATCGTCGCTCCATGAAGATCGAGTATCTACTCATGGCAAAACAGAACAGCCAGAAGACCACCGCTGCAAACAGGTAACCGGTCAGGGACTGCACGGGACTTGCCCAGGTGGAGTCCGTATAGGAAGACTGGATCATTCCAAGAAAATCGAACAGGCCGATGATCAACACCAGTGTCGTGTCCTTGAATAGCGCGATGAACGAGTTGACGATTCCGGGAATCACCAATTTAAGCGCCTGTGGCAGGATAATCAGCCGGATCATCTGCCAGTAATTCAGGCCCAATGCCATTGCGCCTTCATATTGGCCTTTTGGCAGCGCCTGGATACCACCGCGAACAACTTCGGCCATATAGGCGGCCGAGAATAGTGCGACACCAATCAGGGCACGGAGCAATTTGTCGAAGTTTACGCCTTCCGGCAGGAACAGCGGCAGCATGACCGATGACATGAACAGCACGGTGATGAGCGGAATACCGCGCCAGAATTCGATGAAAATCACCGAAACCAGTTTGATGACCGGCATTTGGGAGCGGCGGCCAAGAGCCAGCAATATTCCCAAAGGCAGTGAGGCTACGATTCCGGTAATCGCTATGACGAGCGTCACAAGCAATCCGCCCCAAACTTCGGTTTCGACATGCTCCAGACCAAAGGGAACAGCGAAAATGAGCAAGACCAATAGGAGCAGACCCATGGCCACCGCTACGCCGCGAATAGACGGACCGGGCGGAGATTCCGAGCCTCTGGCAATACCATAGGCTATTGCACACAGGAATGCGGTCAATATCACGTAGTCGATAATGAATTTCGTCAAGGACGGAGCAATGATCGAATTCGGCAGCAGGAAGCCTTCAAGCCCGATATGCCCGCCGGTCAGCAATACGAATGCCAGGACCGGGAATACTGCAACCATGAAAATTACGTTTTCCCGCTTGAACGGTACTGCAGGGATGCACATGGGTATCAAGCCCGCCGCAAACAGGAAGTAGACCAGATCCACCCGCCAATATTCCGCCAAAGGATATCGGCCATAGATAAACTGGTTCATGTAGGTCGAGACGTAGGGCCAGCAGGCACCAAACCATCCATCAGGTTGAATTCCACCCTGGACGGCCGTCGTGCAGAGCCTGCGATCGGGTTTGTCCAGATTGTATTGCGCCATCAGCGCATCGGCGTCCCACACCCCGTCGATAAAGGCAAAGCGGATGATTGGCGGAATTATCAACCAAAGGAGATAGACCGCGAGCAAGGTCAATATCGTGTTGGGTATCGACGAAAACAGGTTCTTCCTGACCCAACCCAATACACCTACTTCGCTGGCCGGTGCCGGTTCGTCACCCGCCATTTCTCCACGTACAAATGCGACACCCGCGCCTGGTACTGTGCCGGCAGGGTTTTTTGTATCAGCCATCTTCTATGCTCCCTGCCCTATCATCGCTCGACCAGCGCCATTCGCGCATTGAACCAATTCATGAACCAGGCCGTCAGCAACGAAATCGTCAAATAGGTCAGCATGGTCATGAGAAGAATCTCCACCGCCTGGCCGGTCTGGTTCAACGCAGTGCCTGCAAACACCGAAACAAGCTCGGGATAGGCAATCGCCACTGCCAGCGAGGAGTTCTTGGTCAGGTTCAAATACTGGTTAGTCATTGGCGGGATAATCACCCGCATCGCTTGGGGAATAACGACCAGGCGCAATGTTGGTCCTGATCGCAATCCAAGCGCATTGGCTGCCTCGGTCTGCCCCTTGTTGACCGCGAGAATTCCCGCTCGAACAATTTCTGCGATATAGGCAGAGGTATAGGTTACCAAGGCCACCAACAGCCCCAGGAACTCCGGAATGACGCGGGCGCCTCCCCTAGGACCAAATCTGGACGCTGTTGGAAGCTCGAATGTCAACGGAATACCGGTTGCCAGCAATGCCAGTATCGGAAGTCCGATAATCAGGCCAACAGCAGTCCAGAAAACGGGAAACTGTTCACCGGTCGCCATTTGACGTGCCTTGGCCCAGCGTGCCACGAAGATAGTGGCAATTATACCGAGGATAAACGCTATACCAATCCAGCCCGCACCATCTCCGAAAACTGGTTTTGGAGCGTAGTAGCCAGCCACGTTCAACAAACCCAACGGCCCTAGATCGAGTGGATCCTGTTTGCTGGGCAATAATCTCAGAACCGAGAAATACCAGATGAATATCCACAGCAGCAGCGGGATATTGCGCATAAGCTCAACATAGGCATAGGCAACCTGCGCAATGACCCAATTGGTCGACAGCCGCGCGACGCCGACAACGAATCCGAGCAATGTAGCCAGGATAATACCAAGTATCGCCACGATAAGCGTGTTCTGCAGGCCAACCAGATAGACCGTCAGGTAGGTTGACGTTTCCGAATACGCAATAAAGGGCGAGAAGTTGATGCCAAAACCGGCTGCCCGATCGAGGAAACCGAAACCGGAAGATATGTTGGCTGCGGCAAGGTTGCGGACCGTATTGCCGACAAAAAACCAGAACACAAATCCCAGAAATGCCATGACGAACATTTCGAAGAAGAAGTTGCGTAATCCGCTATCGTTGAAGACATTGCCTGCATAGCTTTGCTTGCCTTCAAATCCGAACCACGCCTTTGTCCGGAATATGATCGCGATGGGAAACAGGAGGAGTACCAACGCGATAAAATTGAACATTTTCGCAAGATCGATGCTTACGATGCCGCTCGCTATCCCGCCAATGCTGGCAAAGGGTGCGCCATAATCGCCTTCAAAATAGTTGTAAACTGCGGACAGATAAAAGGCCAGGATCGCCAGGGCCGCAAAGACCATTACCAGAAGAAATCGCGGATCGGATTGCGCGGATACTTCGCCATCCGCGATGGGTTGTTGAACTGCCATTTTTCCCCTTACCCGTTATTGATGTCCGGTTTCTTTGGCCCGGATTGTCAACAATTGCCGAATATTGCTTCCGGCAAGGATACCCTTTGCCGCGACTTGTGTCACCGCGCAGATGTGGAAAGGGGGCCAACTTTGTAAGTTGGCCCCCAGTTTTTACCGATTAGCGAACTGGCGGTGCGTATTGCAGGCCGCCCTTCGACCAAAGATCGTTCACTCCGCGTGAGATCTGCAGCGGTGTTTCAGGACCAACATTGCGGTCAAACGTCTCGGCATAGTTGCCGACCTGCTTGATGATGTTGTAGGCCCAGTCATTACCGACGCCAATCATCTCGCCGAATGTACCTTCGGTTCCAAGCAGACGCTTGATACCGGGGTTTTCGGTCTTCATCATTTCATCGACATTACCTGAGGTCACGCCGAACTCTTCAGCATTGACCATTGCGAAATGAGTCCATTTCACCAGGTTGAACCACTGGTCGTCGCCCTGACGGACAACCGGGCCAAGAGGCTCTTTGGAAATGATTTCAGGAAGAACGATGTGCTCACCGGGATTGGTAAGCTTCAGGCGCTGAGCATAAAGGCCTGATTGGTCGGTCGTGTAAACGTCACAACGGCCAGCGTCGTATGCAGCGACAACTTCGTCCGCCTTTTCGAACGCTACCACTTCATATTCCATGTTGTTGGCACGGAAATAATCAGCAACGTTCAATTCGGTCGTTGTACCGGTGTTTGTGCAGATCGATGCTCCGGAAAGCTCCAGCGCCGACTTCACGTCAAGCGATGAACGGACCATAAAGCCCTGACCATCATAGTAGTTGACGCCTGCAAAGTTCAGGCCGAGCGATGTGTCGCGGCTCATAGTCCAGGTCGTGTTCCGTGACAGAACATCGACTTCGCCGGACTGCAGTGCGGTAAAACGCTCTTTTGCGGAAAGTGGTGTGTACTTCACCTTCTCCGCGTCACCGAAGACTGCGGCAGCAATGGCTCGGCACAGATCAACATCGAGACCTGTCCAGTTACCTTTGTCGTCCGGATTGGAGAATCCAGGAAGTCCCTGGCTCACGCCACACTGGACAAATCCCTTGGCCTTAACGTCGTCAAGCGTAGCTGCTTGGGCGCCTGCTACAGCTAATCCAAGCGCTGTTACCGACAACGCTACTGACTTCATTAATTTTTTCATTAACAACAGCCTTTTCTGTTACCCTTGGTTTTATTATTAGCTGCGAACCTGTGATCGGTCGTCAGCCTGTGGAAAGATGATACAAAACACACAGCCTGCTAACATCAGTTTCAGTCGGAAAACTGCATGACCAAGTTTGCGCTGTGCGTTTCGATCTCAATCGGCGCCAATCACAAATGATTTATGGTGATACGTCAAGGTGCTTTTTAGTTGTATAGTTGACGCCGTTTGCCGCATTTTCGCCCGATATCAATTAAATCGCCACGATTCAGAAGTCTGTGGGTGCACCACCTTCGCTCTTTCGCTTCTCTACAAAACTCCTCAATTCATCTGCAATTGCATCGTCCAGTGGTGGCGCTTCAAATTCGTTGATTATACGCTTCCAGATCTTGTGCGCGCGTTCCAAAGTGGTGACCGCGCCCCGGTCGCACCAGTTTTCATAATTCGACCAATCCGACAAAAACGGGCTGTAAAACGCGGTTTCGTACCGATCCTGGGTATGTTGAATTCCAAAGAAATGCCCCCCCTGACCAATCTCCTTGATAGCGTCCAAGGCAATTTCACCTTCATCCCAATGAACCGGCCTCATGTAGCTAATCAGTTGCTGCAGGTGTTCACAGTCCATCACCAGTTTCTCATATCCCGCACACAGACCACCTTCCAGCCAACCGGCTGCGTGGTAGACCATGTTTGCCTGCGAAGTGAGCACGGCAAACATAGAATTTGAACTTTCCCAAGTTGCCTGGTTGTCGGGCGTGTTGGACACACATGTGTTGGTCGCCCTCAGTGGCAAACCGTAACGGCGCGCCATCTGACCGGTTATCTGGGTGGCACGCATATATTCCGGTGTTCCAAATGCAGGCGCGCCGGTTTTCATGTCAACATTCGAGCTGAACGTTCCAAGCACAGCGGGACATCCGGGATTGATAATCTGGACAAGAGCGATCGCGCTCAAGCCTTCGGCGATTGACTGTGCCACCGTTCCGGCAATCGTGATTGGTGACATTGCCCCCGCAAGTGTGAACGGGGTTACGATCGTCGGCTGACCCCGCCTGGCCAATCTCATCATTCCGTCGACCATCGGCCAGTCATGCTTTAACGGCGAGGTAGAATTGATGTTTGTGAACATGCGCGGTCTGGAATCAAACTCCTCGTGAGTCAGGCCGGCAGCTATCCTGACCATCTCCATGACATCTTCTACCCGTTCGGACCCAAGCGAATAGGCATGAACCGTCTTGTCCGTCAGCGTCAGCATATCGTAGAGGCAATCCAAATGGCGGATTGACGGATGAATATCCATCGGCTCAACCGGATAGCCGCCACTAAAGTGAAGGCAATTGAAATATTGGGTGAGCTTCATCAGATCCTGGAAGCTCTCCCGGTCGCCGGTACGTCTACCCCGATCGAGATCGGAGCAGTTCGGTGGTGATGATATATTTCCGAAAACAATATTGGTCCCGCCGATGGGTATTTCCCTTTCGGGATTTCTTGGCGTGATCGTGAATTGTTCCGGAGCGAGGGCGATTTTCTCCAAAACCAGGTTACGGTCCATGCGGACGACCGCGCTTTCGCCGGTCTCCTCAGAAATGGTGCAACCTTCCCTGCGAAATAACTCAACTGCCTCCATGTTGAGAAATTCTATTCCAACCTCTTCCAGAATTCTCATCGCGCCATCATGGATGGCCTCGACACCTTCCTCGGGAATTGCCTGAATCGGCTGGTCCGGATTTTGGGGAATTTGCCATTGCAGCTGATCGATAATGCCAAGCTGGCCGCGCTTGTTTGCTGCTCGACCTCCCGCTCGCCTTGATCGGCGAGATGATTTGACCGTGCTTTCAGGCGTAATGTCCGACGCATTCGGCATTGCCATCGATCCTTTGCCCGATGTGAATTTCATAATTCGTCGAGACAAATGATGACCAAAATCTTGTCTGCGTACAGACAATTTCGCGGCAAATCGTGTCGTTTTGGCAAAGGCTGGCGTTCATTGGGCATCCTGTCGAGCATTCGGTTGACATCGTGAATTAATGTCGTCCATGTATCTGCTCAACGAATGATCGATGTAACCCCTTCGAAGCGTTGACATGGGCGCACCTGTTGGTGGCTATCCGTGTTCGCCTACTAAATAAAACCAAGACGGACCTTTGATGAACGACAAAAAAACTGAAGAGGCAAAAACCCATTTTCTCGAGTTTCTTTCGCATATGGAAAAAGGCGAGATCGATGAGGCTGAAAAACAAATTCTGGCCGCCTACGAAATTCTTCCCGAAAGGCCATCAATTGTCACGAACCTATTGGCGATATCGGTAGAAAAGGAAAACTACAAATTCGCCGCTGACGTATTCGAGCGATTTAACAAGAATAACGATACCGATGAAATTAATGATTATTGCTATGCAATTTCCCTGTCTCATACAAACAGGTTTGGGGAATCGCAAAATTTCATTCAGGAGAACATGGCCGAAATCACCAATTCGCCATCGCTCTACAAGCTGATCGGCGACAACTATTTTTATATGGGTGATTTCGAGAATTCACTGAAATACTTCCAGATGTCGAAGGATCTATTGGGTGACAGCAGGGACGATCCGCTCAATGACAAACTTGCCAGGCTGGAACACTGGGAAGGGATACTGGATTTTCG
>JBCCEP010000001.1:0-57708 GCA_039030215.1 Pseudomonadota bacterium | reverse complement strand
CTCCCGGGAAGTCCAAGACGAGTATGGCCTGCAAAGCCAGCAGCGCACCGCTGCGGCGCAAGAGGCTGGTGTGTTTGCTGATGAAATCGTGCCACTGGAAACGGTCAAAAAGATCGTCAACAAGGAAACCGGTGAAGAGCTGCTCGAAACGGTCACTCTGGAAAAGGACGAGGGCAACCGGCCCGAGACCAACAGAGATGGCCTGGCAAATCTGCAGCCGGTTCAGGGTCCCGGAAACTTTGTGACCGCAGGTAATGCGTCCCAGCTTTCTGATGGCGCCTCGGCTTGCGTCCTGATGGAAGAAAAGGAAGCAGAAAAACGCGGCTTGGAATCGCTTGGTATCTATCGCGGAATTGCGGTTGCGGGCGTCGACCCTGATGAAATGGGCATCGGACCGGTTTATGCCGTTCCCAAACTGTTGAAATATCACGGCCTTTCAGTCGACGATATTGACCTGTGGGAACTCAATGAAGCCTTTGCCTGCCAGGCTCTTTATTGCCGGGAACGGCTGCAAATCGACCCGGAAAAATACAATGTAAACGGGGGTGCTATCTCCATTGGGCATCCCTATGGGATGTCGGGCGCACGACTGACCGGGCATGTGCTCATCGAAGGGCGACGGCGCGGCGCGAAGTATGTGGTCGTCACCATGTGTGTTGGCGGCGGCATGGGCGCAGCTGGTCTGTTTGAAGTTGTGCGATGAAACGAAAACTCACCTTTCAAACGGAATCCTGGCCTATCCAGGGCAGCTTCAACATATCCCGTGGCGCAAAGACCAGCGCGGAGGTGATCGTCTGCGAAATTTCGCAGGCTGATCACAGAGGTCGCGGGGAATGTGTGCCCTATGCCCGCTACGGCGAAACAATTGAGCGTGTTTCGGAGCAAATCAACGATATACGAGATCAGGTCGAGGCTGGAGAACCACAGGAATCGATTGTGGATGCCATGCCTCCGGGCGCAGCTAGAAACGCGGTTGATTGTGCACTTTGGGATTTGAAGGCAAAGTCCAATGGTGTTCCGGTTCATCAGCTGATTGGTTTGCGCCCTCCCCGGCCGGTTGTCACAGCAACGACGATCAGTCTGGGTGAAGCTGGCGAAATGGCGCATGTGGCCGAAAAGCTCACTGACTATCCGCTACTAAAGGTCAAGCTTGGCGGCGAGGGTGATGCTGAAAGAATTCGAGCAGTTGCAGCAGCCGTACCCAATTCCAGAATTATCCTTGATGCCAATGAAGCATGGTCTGCCGGCAATATCAGCGAATTCCTGCATGAGTCTGCGAAACCGAACATAGTCTTGATTGAACAGCCACTGCCCAAGGGTGAAGATGAAATACTGTCAGAATTACCGCGTCCAGTTCCCATTTGTGCGGATGAAAGTGCTCATGTGAGCAGTGATCTCGAAATGCTGGTGGGGCGTTATGATTGTATCAACGTCAAGCTCGACAAGGCCGGTGGACTGACCGAGGCGATTAAAATGTGCCGCACAGCGACCGAATTGGGATTTTCGTTGATGGTCGGCTGTATGGTCGGAACGTCCCTGGGGATGGCACCAGCCATACTGCTCGCTCAGCAAGCGCATTTTGTTGATCTGGACGGACCGCTGATCCTGGCACAGGACCGGGAGGACGGTCTTGTTTATGAAGGGGCGCAGGTATCGCCGCCCTCCCCCAAATTATGGGGATGAGACCCTCAAACCACCAGCACCACATCAGGAATTCCCGGAGAGAACCTTTGTATAGAGGTCGGGGTCGATATTCCCGCCTGACAAGACGCAGGCAACCGTTTCACCGCGCCAGGCAGTTTTTTGCTCAAGGAGCGCGGCAATCGAAACTGCACCGGATGGCTCGATAACAAGCTTCAGCTCTTCATATGCGAAACGTATCGCCTCCATCGCCTGCTGGTCAGATACCACCAGACTTTCAGCGATATGCGTCTTGTTGATCTCAAAGCTCATGCTGCCTGGCTGGGGCGCCATCAGGGCATCGCATATGGAACCAGTCGTTGCCTTGTTTTCAAGGATCTTGCCTGCCTCCAGCGATCGGCGATAGTCATCAAAGCCTTCGGGCTCGACCGTACAGACTTTCGTCTTGGGAAAGCGTTCATGAACCGCCAGAGCAATACCGGCGCTTAGTCCGCCGCCGCCACAACACACGACTATCCGATCCGGTTTGGTTTCCAGCTGCTCAAACTGATCGACGATCTCCATGCCGCAAGTGCCCTGGCCCGCTATCACTTCACGATATTCATAGGGATGGATCAGCGTCGCTCCGGTCCTTTTGCTGAATTCGCGGGCCATTTCATCGCGGTCTTCGGTTGCGCGATCATAGCGTATGATCTTTGCTCCCGAACGTGAGACACGTGCGGCCTTAAGCACCGGTGCGTCTGCGGGCATTATAATCGTTGCCTTGCATCCAAATAGTCTCGCCGCTTCTGCAATGCCCTGTCCGTGATTGCCCGATGAACAGGCGACAACGCCCAGGTCACGCTTTTCCTGCGGCAACACTGCAAGGGAGTTATAGGCGCCACGAAACTTGAATGAGCCGGTACGTTGCAAGCACTCGGCCTTAACGAAGGCATTTGTGCCGGTCAGCGAGCCAAGCACATCATTTGGCAATAAAGGGGTGACTGTTGCCTTGCCTTTCAGTCGACCTGCTGCAGCGCGCACATCCTCAATCGACGGCGGAATTTTGGCGTGTATCATGACAGGTCCATCCCTTGAGGCTGAAATCATCGGCATTGATCGGACAATCCCCATCACGGCGCAAGGATTATTTTTGCGCCAAAGTCAGTTTTCGGAGGATGAAACCAATGACCCGGATGGCTCATCGGAATAGGCCGGAATTTTTGCTGATTGCAGGAAGATGCGGGCACATTCATTCCAGGTAAATTTGGAAGCATATTTCACTGCTGCCTTTGAGGGGATGTCCAGCGCCGCAACAGCAGCCTTCTTTAAATCATTGTCCAATATACCGGCGTCACTGTCGCCGATGACATCCAAAGGACCCGGAACCGGAAATGCCGCGACCGGCAGACCGCTGGCCAGTGCTTCAAGAAGAACGTTCCCGAAGGTGTCGGTCAGACTGGGGAACACAAACACATCCGCCGCATTGTAATACTTGGCGAGTTCCAGCCCCGACTTCGCACCGGCAAAGATCGCTTCGGGATATTTCTTTTCAAGCATATTGCGGGCCGGGCCGTCGCCGACGATCAGTTTGGTGCCAGGAAGATCCAGCGACAGGAATGCTTCGAGGTTCTTTTCGACTGATACCCGGCCGACGTTGACAAAAACGGGGCGCTTCCAATCAAGACCAATGCCCAATTCAGACTGTTTGCGAGGTTTGAATAGGTCATGGTCCACACCTCTGGTCCAGGGGACGACATTGTTGAATCCCCTGCTTTCCAGATCGTCAGCGATACTCCTTGTAGCAACCAGGCACGCAGTTCCCGAATTGTGAAACCGGCGCAGCCAGGCATAAGTCCAGGCTAAAGGTATTGGTACTCGCGCCCGCAGATATTCGGGAAACCGGGTATGATAGCTGCTGGTAAATGTCCGTCTTGTCCGCAAACAGGCCGACCGTGCAGCCGTGCCGAGCGGACCTTCCGTTGCTATGTGGATGTGATCGGGATTGACCTCTTCAATGCGCCTCCGCAACATCCCAGACAAGACCAGCGCCAACCTGATTTCCGGATATCCGGGCGTTGGAACTGTCATGAACTGGTCCGGCGTTATTGTCTCGATCTCAAATCCAAACGCCTGCAATTCCCGGATCAATTCCTCGAGCGTTCTTACGACCCCATTTATTTGTGGGCGCCAGGCATCAGTGACAAACAATATTTTCATCAGGCCGCTTCTATCGAACCGGATGCATGTCTTGATTCTGGTGTAGCTCCGCGTAGTTCGGCAAGCCTGCCGCGCGCAATCTCTGCCCAGTCAATCAATTGCAGTTCGCCGGTATGGGTTTCAACAACGGCGGTGCAGCTTTCCACCCAATCGCCAGTGTTTATATATTGGATCTGTTCCCGTTCACCGATCACCGCGTGATGGATATGGCCGCAGACCACGCCATCAGCGCCACAATTCCTGGCCGCGCGGGCCAATGCCTTCTCGAATTCGCCTATGAAACTGACGGCATCCTTGACCTTGAGCTTGGCCCATTTGGAAAGCGACCAGTAAGGCAAACCTAAAAAGCGCCGAATCCGATTGAACTTGGTATTGGCCGAAAGAGCAAAAACATAGGCCCAGTCACCCAGATGTGCGAGAAATTTGGCGTTCCGAACAACCACGTCAAACTGATCCCCATGAATGATCAGGAGTTTACGACCATCTGCGGTTTCATGGATGTCACGTTCGCGAACTTCGATGCCACCGAAGTGGGAGCCCAGATAGCTGCGCAAGAATTCGTCGTGATTTCCAGGAACGTAAATTATCTCGCTACCCTTGCGGCTCTTGCGGAGTAATTTTTGTACCACGTCATTGTGGAACTGCGGCCAATACCAAGTTCGACGCAGTCTCCAGCCATCGACTATATCCCCAACGAGATAGATCTTTTCTGCGTCATGTTCCCTTAGAAAATCGAGTAGCGCTTCGGCCTGACAACCCCTTGTTCCCAGATGGATATCCGATATGAAAAGCGTACGGAAATGTTTGGCATGCATGTCACACCTGCCAGTTATTTAACCTGCCGGTCTATTGTCCGATTCACATAACATTCATATGACACCTCGGTTCACATAAGTAATTTCGAAGAAGTATGATTAATTGCGTTTGCAGATCATCTATCGGCAAAACTTCTCATAAATCTTCCGGCAGCGATTGCCTTTGCCCGAAATCCGGTTGATGTTTGACGGCATCTGCTACCAAAATCACGATAAGGGGAGAACAGCGTTGGATTTGGGTATATCCGGGAAGAAAGCAATTGTGTGCGCGTCGAGCCGCGGTCTGGGCAGAGGCTGCGCAATGCATCTGGCGCAAGCCGGATGCGATGTCGTTGTCAATGGACGCGATGAAGCGGCCACCAATGAAACCGCAGAAGCCTTATCGAAACTGGGAAAGGGAAACATTGTCCCGGTACTGGCGGATGTTTCCACTTATGAGGGGCAGGCAGCCCTGCTTGAGGCCTGCCCGCAACCAGACATACTGGTCAACAATAATGGCGGACCACCGCGTCGGGATTTCCGGGAATTGTCGCGCGATGACATATTGCAGGGTGTTACTCAAAACATGGTGACACCGATCGAGCTCATTCAGAAAACAGTCGACGGAATGTGCGAACGCGGCTTTGGCCGCATCGTCAACATTACCTCGCTTTCGGTTTATACTGCGGTTCCGGGTCTGGATCTGTCTTCCGGGGCAAGAGCCGGACTGACGTCATTTCTCGCCGGAGTAGCCCGTTCAATTGCCAGCCATGATGTGACGATCAATCAGATATTGCCGGGAAAAATGGATACCGATCGTCTCAAATCCGGTTTCGCTTTCATGGCTCAACAGCTAAACATCTCGCGGGAGGAAGCGCGGGAGAGAGAAATCGAACCAATCCCAGCAAAACGTCTTGGTACAGCAGATGAATTTGGTGCTCTGTGCGCGTTCCTTTGCTCCGTCCATGGTGGATACATCACCGGCCGAAACTTCCTGGTTGATGGTGGCCTCAACCAAAACGCATTTTGAATAATAGCTTGTAAATGGAATGACGCATGTCGACAGAAGGCAAAGAGAAAAAGACGGGATATCAGCCGGCCAGTGAGCTGGAAGAAAGTGCCCTTCATTATCACCAGTTTCCGGCACCCGGTAAGCTCGCAATTGGTGCGACGAAGCCGCTTGGAAACCAACGGGATCTGGCACTTGCCTATTCGCCGGGCGTGGCTGCACCCTGTCTTTCCATCAATGATGATCCGCTTCGCGCAGCAGACTACACGGCACGCGGCAATCTTGTTGCGGTTATTTCCAATGGAACAGCGGTTCTCGGGCTTGGCAATATAGGTCCGCTCGCTTCAAAACCCGTGATGGAGGGCAAGGCGGTCCTGTTCAAGAAATTTGCCGGGATCGATGTGTTCGATATTGAGGTCGAAGAGTATCAGGTCGACGAATTCTGCAATGTGGTTGCTGCGCTGGAGCCTACATTTGGCGGAATCAATCTTGAAGATATCAAGGCGCCCGAATGTTTCGAAATCGAGAAATGTCTGCGGGAACGGATGAACATTCCGGTCTTCCACGATGACCAGCATGGCACTGCTATAATTGTCGGTGCGGCAGCGCTAAATGCTCTGGAGCTTGCAGGCAAGAAGCTTGAGGATGTGAAGATTGTGGTGTCTGGCGCTGGCGCCGCGGCGCTTGCCTGCCTGAACGTATTGCTTTCGCTTGGCGCAAAACGGGAAAACATCTTCGTCACGGATATAGAAGGCGTCGTCTACAAGGGCCGTGAGGCATTGATGGACAAATATAAGGAAGCCTTCGCCCAGGAAACCAAAGCGCGGACGCTATCTGATGTCATTCCCGATGCGGATATATTTCTTGGTCTTTCTGCGGGCGGTGTGCTGAAAGCCGAAATGATCGAGAAGATGGCCAAAGACCCGCTGGTTCTGGCGCTTGCAAATCCGCATCCGGAAATCATGCCCGAGACCGCAAGAGAGGTGCGCCCGGATGCGATGATTTGTACCGGTCGTTCTGATTTTCCAAATCAGGTCAACAATGTGCTTTGCTTTCCCTATATCTTTCGAGGTGCGCTGGATGTTGGGGCAACGACGATCAACGAGGAAATGAAGCTCGCGGCGGTAAAGGCGATTGCCGAGCTGGCGCATGAGGAAGCATCCGACGTCGCTGCACGCGCCTATGGCGGTGAAGCGCCGGTGTTCGGTCCGAACTACCTGATCCCCTCCCCGTTCGATCAAAGATTGATCCTCAGAATTGCACCGGCCGTTGCCCGGGCCGCGATGGATACCGGCGTGGCGACACGTCCGATGGAAGATTTTGATGTCTATCTGGATCGTTTGAACCGTTTCGTCTTCCGATCCGGCCTGATCATGAAGCCGGTGATCGAGAAGGCGCGGACCGTCAAGCAACGGGTCATTTATACCGATGGCGAAGATGAACGGGTTCTAAGGGCAGCACAAATTGCGATTGAAGACGGGATCTGCAATCCGATTCTTGTCGGCAGGCCGGAAGTCGTGGAAAGCCGCCTTGAACGATATGGATTGCGGATCAGGGCGGGTGCCGATTTCGAAATAGTCAATCCGTCGCAGGATGATCGGTTCAGGGATTATGTAGACCTGATGATTGAAAAAACCTGCCGCCAGGGCATTACACCAGAGGCGGCACGTACAATCGTTCGGTCGAACAATACGGTGATCGGGGCGCTGGCTGTCGCGCGCGGTGATGCAGATGCAATGCTGTGTGGGCTGGACGGCCGATTCAAGAGACACTTGCAGTATGTCGACATGATCATCGGAAAGGCGCCAACTGTTCGAGATCTGTCAGGTTTGTCCATGCTGATAAACCAGCAGGGCGTCTACTTCATGACCGATACCTATGTCACTGAAAATCCGACCGCCGAGGAATTGGCAGAAATGACCTTGCTGGCAGCGACCGCTATTCGTCGTTTCGGCCTGGTGCCCAAAGCAGCGCTTCTATCTGCGTCCGATTTCGGATCACGATCAACCGAGAGATCGATCAAGATGCGGCGGGCAGTGGAAATCCTGTTTGAACGCGATCCCGATCTGGAGGCGGATGGCGAAATGCATGGCGATACGGCGCTTTCTCAATTGATCAGGGATCGGGTCATGCCCAATTCACGACTGAAGGGACAGGCCAACCTGCTGGTATTCCCCGATCTTGATTCGGCGAACATAACCTTGAACGTAGTCAAGCAGATGACGGATGCCTTGCATGTCGGGCCGATCTTGCTAGGGACTTCCAAGCCGGTACATGTTCTGACACCATCCGTGACATCGCGCGGTGTTTTCAACATGAGCGCGCTGGCGGCAGTCGAGGCGATGCAGAAAGCCGAGTAAACAAATTTCTACTGGATTAAGCTGTAGAATAACGGCATGGTGCCGACACAATTGAAAATTAGTGTCTTTTTCCGGCGCAACCATTGGTCAACTCCGTGTTTGCAATGTAAAGGGCGTTCTTGAAGTTTAGGAATCGGTCTTAGCGGGATGCGCGAAACCTTGAATCAGTTCACCAGAATCGGCAAAATTTCGTCTGTGGCGTTGCTTTGTTTCGCGATCCAGTATGGTGCCTGGACGGCTGATGCCCAGGCGCAATCGGCTGTTTGCCTCCAACTTACCAATGAGCTCGCAGCGCTTAATTCAGGCGGTGGGTTTTCAGGGGGTTCAAAGCAATATCGTGAATATGATCGCGCGGTGCGCGATCAACGCGCCCAGATTGCCAAGACCGAAAATGCACTGCGACGCAATGGATGTATCCTGTCCGGCCTGTTCCGGGTTGGTATTTGCGGACGAATTCGGGCCAGCCTTGACCAGATGCAGGATAATCTGCGCCAATTGGAACGAACGCGTGCAAGCCATGCGCCAAGTGGCGGCGGAAACAGTGCCAGACGTAATGCTGTAATGCGCGATATCCAGCGTTACGGCTGTCAGGTCAGTCGGAGTAATCAAGCATTCGCTGTTCAGAATCAGGCGCCAAGACGGCGGACGCTGCTGGAACAGATTTTTGGTGTGCGTACCTATGGCGAAGATGGATACAGGACCCGAAACGATTTTGATCCCGATACCGGCCTGGCCAGCCGATATGGAACATTTCGTACCTTATGCGTCCGCACCTGCGACGGGTATTATTTCCCGATCAGCTTCTCCACCGTTTCCGAACGGTTTGGTGATGACGAATTGACTTGCGAAAACATGTGCCCGGGCACCGATGTGGAACTGTATTTCCATCGAATGCCAAATCAGGACAGTGAGGATATGATTTCATATCGTACCGATCTGCCCTATACGGAATTACCAACCGCATTCGACTATCGAAAGACCTTTGACGAGAGCTGCACCTGCAGGACCTCCAATGCGTTTGCCGAGGTTTATGGTGATGCCTATATTTCCACTTCCGAATTATCTTCGGTTACTACGCCTGCGGACAATACACCAAAAGTGGGAACGCCGGAGTTCAAGATCGACCCCTGGATCGACCCTGAGACGCAAGCCAATCTCGACGGCGGGCTGACCCTTGCCGGGTTACAGGAAATAGCCAGCCCGAAGGCCAGGCCTGATCTGATTACCGAAACCTCCGGTGGAAAAACGGTCAGGATAGTCGGGCCATCGTTCTTTCCCGTCCAATAATCGGCAGAATTTTTGCCATATCCGGGCCGTGATCCATTCCGGTCAGTGCTTTACGCAATGGCATGAACAAGGCCTTGCCCTTCCTGCCACTGGGTACCTTTAGAGCGTCGGTCCATGATTTCCAGGCGTTCTCATCGAGCGGTTCAGGTGGCAGAAATTCCTTCGACAGTCCAATATAGTCCTTGTCTTCAGGATCTATGACAGGTTCGGCGTCCATAATGCGCTGCCACCAATCCTCAGCTTCGGTTACCTTTTCCAGGTTTTCGCGGATAGCAGGCCAGAACTTCGAACCATGTCCGCCAAACGCCTCGTCGCCAAAGCGGTCCTCGACATCGCTCCATTCGAGATCGCGCACCAGCCTTCTGTTGAGACTGTCCAGTTCCGACATGTCAAATTTTGCTGCTGACTTTCCGATCGCGGAGATATCGAACCGTTCGACCAATGCCGACATGGACGGCATCGCCTCGACTGCACCGGCAGCACCAATGAGGACAGCCAATGACGCAACCGCCATGGGTTCATAACCGTCCTCGGCCAAGCTCTGAATAGATAGCGATCCGAGACGCTTTGAAAGCCCCTCACCGCTGGCGGTCGTCAGGAGATTGTGGTGGCCAAACTGTGGCGCGTCAGCGCCAAGAACATCGAAAAGCGCCAGTTGAACACCGGTATTCGTGACGTGATCATCCCCCCTGATTATCTGGGTGACGCCCATCTCGATATCATCAATGACACTCGGCAAGGTATAAAGCCAGCTGCCATCAGCGCGTACGAGAACAGGATCGGAAATCGAGGCAAGATCGACGGTTTGCTGACCGCGCACCAGATCATCCCAATGTATTTCGGTTCGTTTCGGCGCGAAGGGATCTTCGTCATAATTGGGCAAGACGAACCGCCAATGCGGTTGACGACCTTCTTCTTCAAGAGCGGCGCGGTCTTCATCCGTCAGTCTCAACCCAGTCCTGTCATAAACCGGCGGTTTGCCCCTCGCCGCCAGCCGTTTGCGCTTCCTGTCGAGTTCCTCCGGCGTCTCATAGCAGGCATATAAAAGGCCACGGGCTATCAAATCGTCTGTTATTTTCCGGTAGGAATCGGTTCGTTTCGACTGGTATTCAATCTGGTCGGGTTCGATACCAAGCCAGCGAAGGTCTCTGAGATTTCCGTCTGCAAATTCCTGCTTGGACCTGGCGGTATCGGTGTCATCGAAGCGCAGAATGAAATCACCTTCATTCTGCTGGGCAAAAATCCAGTTGATCAACGCCGTGCGGGCATTTCCGATATGGATGTTGCCGGTCGGCGAAGGGGCAAATCGTACCTTTGAAGTCATAGTGAGGATTCCACGGGATTTGTTCGGGCAATCGCCACGCGCGTGGCAATCATCATCAAGAGTGTTGCGGCAAGGCAATAAAGGCCCATGACGGTTATCTGCAAGGGAAATCCTATGCCGACGTCAATTAAATAGCCGGTTACGCCCGGGCCAGCAGCCGTACCGAAAACCATCATGGCGATTACCACGGACCGGATCGCGCCCAAATGCTTCGTGCCATAAAGTTCCGGCCAGACTGCCCCAAACAGGCTGGATGAAAGTCCATAAGAGATTCCCAGCATGCCCATGAAAACGAAAGCGCTCCACTGGGCTTCAAACTGGGACAGCACCAAACATGCTGCTGCCAACGGCAATAGAAAGGCCGGAAGCAATTGCAAAGCAGAGAATTTGTCAATCAACTGGCCTGCGATCAGCGCGAAGCTGATCACCGAAACCGACATGACAATATAAGTGGTTGCCACTGTCTCCATCGACCAACCACGCAGGTCCGCCAGATGCACCTGGTGGAAAAAAATCGTTGTTCCGATGAAGGCCGGCGCAAGCACGCCGATTTGCAAAGCATAAAACAGCGGATCGCGGAGCACCTCGCTTCGGGTCCAGTCGCGGACCCCATATCCCTTGGCCTGCGGGTCGGTGCTCCGTGGCGTTCGTTCGCGGCTGAATAAAGCAGCAATTACGGGGAGTACCAATAGGAGCAAAACGGCCGATGCCAGCCAGGCGTTGCGCCAACCGTAGAACCCCGCAAAGGCGACAAAGATAATCGGAAACAATGCCTCGCCAAAATTGACACCAATTGAGGTTGTCGCGACCGCCTGCCCGCGATTGCCCGCATACCACTTGCCCATGGCTGTCTGTGCAATGTGGAACATCATGCCCTGCCCAAACAGGCGAAGCGCATAAATCGCCAGGACCAGTGCAGCCAGATGAGTAGATATCATCATCGCCAGACAGGCGCATATCAAAGCCAGAATTGTAAATGCCGAAATCCTGCGAACCGTATAATAGTCAACCAGCTGGCCAATCCAGGGAAAGGTCAAGGCGCTGGCAAGGGTCGCGACCATATATATGCCGCCGAATTCACCGTGCGACAGATCGTATTCTGCCCGGATTTCGCCAGCAGATAGTGCAATGAAAAAGGTCTGGCCGAAGCTTGAAAAAAGCGTCAGCAAAAAACCGCCGGCGATCCAGCGGGCATTGTCTCGCAAGAAGGCAAAGAATTGCATTTGGCTGCTATATTCCTATCCGTCTCAAATGCAATGCCAATTTTGGAAGCGAATGTTCCACCAGGCGTCAGCTGGCAGGCTTATCAATTTCCCGGTGGGATGATAATTCAATCCCGGTCCCTGAACCGATTGGTAATCGGATATCGTCTGTCGCGACCAAAGCTCTTGCGGGTTATCTTGACGCCCGGCGCTGCCTGACGCCGCTTGTACTCTGCTATATACAGCAGGTGTTCGATGCGTTCGACGGTTTCGCGATCATGCCCGCGCGCAATGACTTTCTCGACCGGCATCTCCTGCTCGACAAGACATTCGAGAATATCGTCCAGCGCGGGATATGGCGGCAGTGAATCCTGGTCCGTCTGATCTTCGCGCAGTTCGGCAGATGGCGCCTTTGAAATGATATTTGCAGGGATGACCTCCCCGCCCGGGCCAAGGCAATCCGGCGGCACATTCTTGTTGCGCCATTCGGCCAACGCATAGACCTGCATCTTGTACAGGTCCTTGATCGGATTAAAGCCGCCATTCATATCGCCATACAGGGTGGCATATCCAACCGACATTTCGCTCTTGTTGCCGGTCGTCACTACCATTGACCCGAACTTGTTGGATATTGCCATCAGGATGGTGCCACGGGTCCGAGATTGCAGATTTTCTTCGGTTATTCCCGAGTTTGTCCCTTCAAACAGCGGTTCAAGGGCGCTGAGAAAACCCTCGACCGGTTCGGAAATTGGAACCACCTGATAACGGACGCCCAGTGCTTTTGCGCAGGCTTCTGCATCGGTATGGCTCTCCTGCGATGTATAGACATAGGGAAGCATGACGCAGCGGACCCGCTCCTCACCCAGCGCGTCGACTGCCATGGCGGCACAGACCGCAGAATCAATGCCGCCGGAAAGGCCCAAAACGACATTATTGAAGTGGTTCTTGTTTACATAGTCGCGCAAGCCCATGACGCAGGCCCGCCAGTCGCTTTCCAGGATTTCAGGCAGATTGGCCTTCACGCCGTCATCGCATTTCCAGCTATCATCCTCACGACGCCAGGTAGTGACAATGGTGCTCGGCTCGAACTGGTTCATCTGAACGGCCAATTTATGGTCGGCATTGATCACGAATGAACCGCCGTCGAATACCAACTCGTCCTGTCCACCCAACTGATTTGCGTAGATGGTCGGAAGGCCACTCTCGATGATCTGCTTGATGACCACCTGGTAGCGGATATCCATTTTTTCGCGGTTGTAGGGTGAACCGTTCGGGACGATCAACAATTCTGCCCCGGATTCAGCCAGTGTTTCGCACACGCCGAGGTCGCCCCAAATATCCTCGCAGATCGGCACACCCAGCCTTACCCCGCGAAAATTCAGCGGTCCGGGCATTTCTCCGGTGTCGAAAACGCGTTTTTCGTCAAAGACACCGTAGTTCGGGAGATCCACTTTTTGCCGCCAACTCTGGACCTCGCCAGCATCCAAAACGGCAATTGAATTAAACAAACCTTTGTTCGTCCGTTGCGGACTCCCGATGATGATGCCCGGCCCGCCATCGACTGTATCTTCTGACAGTCTTTCAACAGCCTCCATGCATTCTTCGACGAAGGCGGATTTGAGCACCAGATCCTCGGGCGGGTAGCCCGCGATGAACAATTCGGTGAAAACTACCAGATCAGCGTTCATTCGCGCGGCATCGGCCCTTGCTTCCCGTGCCAGGGCAAGATTTCCCGCAACATCGCCCACAATCGGGTTCAATTGGGCTATCGCAATACGAAGAATATCAGGTGGATTTGTCATGGTCCCGAAATCTGGAGAAGTGTTGGCAGAAGAACGACTTGAAAGAAATTTATGTCGTTCAGCTTGTGTTCAGCCTCGTTCTGCCACATTCAGCGCCATGATGAAATACAGTCTGTTAAACGGATTGATGTTTGCGCCGAAATAGGCCCGAGGAAATTGATATGGTTCGACTCACTACCAGATTACCCGTCGCATTGTTAGCCGCTGCATTTACAGGAACGATAATGTTATCCGCTGTTTCGGAAGCAGAGGCCGGCCCGAAACACCGCAAAGGCTATCATGGCAAACATTACAAGCATGGCGGCTATAAACACAGACGTCATGGCTATCGCGGTGGCGAGGTTCTTGGCGCCGGAATTGCCGGATTTCTGATCGGCTCGCTGGTTGCGCCCCCGGTCTATGCGGTCCAGCCCTATTATGCACCCCCGACGGTGATTTACGAGCCGCCTCCTGTTGCCTATTCCTATCCCGAACCGGTCTATACATCGCCACCGATCTATCCGGCACCACCTGTCTATTCAGAAGGTTATCGGCGGCCATATTCCGAATATGAGCGATATGAAGAGTATGAGCCGTATAACGGCAAGACCGGCAGCATCTACAAGGACGAACAGCCCCCGAAAGTTCTGACTTATGAGGACACAGTGGGCCAGAACTCCCAGATTGCCGGCACTGAACCCGGATCCCCGGCCTGGTTCGAGTATTGCCGCGCGAGATTCCGCAGTTTTGACGAACAGACCGGAACCTATCTGGGTTATGACGGGAAGCGCCATCTTTGCGTCGTTCGATAATTTCCACATAACTATTTCAGGGAGGCTAACCAGCCTCCCTTTTTTGTCTGACGAATTTGTAATTCCAACGTGATTGGAAGGTTATCTGCCTGCGCCCCATCTATCTTGTACGGTTCTGACGGGCCGGGGTTTTGTTGGCGAGATCAATTCGCCAGTCAGGAGAAACCAAATGGAATACAATATCATCAAAGCGCGTCAAGGCGTCACTTCCTCGCATCATGCGATGACAAAAGTTGTTGTAATTTCAACAAGTTTGTCATTTGTCGTGATGTTACTGTTAGCCAACTCAATTTAAGGTTCGAGGGAGCTTGAACCGGCAAAAACAAACCCCATCTACAGTGAAAGGGGGGAGTGTGATTAAAGGAAACAAAATGACCTTCCCAGAAGACCATTTGAGGGAAGTGGAACACGTAGAAGACCATTCGGCTGCGAGCATCGTTGTCGTTTCAGTAGCGATGATATGCGCCGGTTTGGCGGGGATCACGGCAGTATTTGCCTGATTACCACTAAGTCCATCCTCAAAACAAAAAGGTGGCAGGGTTGAAAGCCCTGCCCCTTTTTGATTCATCTTTCATTTAATCAACCATGATTCGCGGGCTTCGCTGCCTGATTTCTGGCGTTCGACCTTGGTAACGGTCGCAATTGGCGCCTCAAAACGGTAAGATTTCTTTATGATTCTTTTTAAAAGGATGCGGCACATCCATGGATAGTAGTGACGACCTATTTTCTGCCATGCAGACAAAATCACAATCTGAAAGCAGTTCAAGGACCAGGTCCAGCAAGAAAGCAGCGCAGCCGAGCGAAAGCGGGTACAGCGCGACCGACATCGAGGTGCTGGAAGGCCTTGAGCCGGTTCGCAGACGACCGGGCATGTATATCGGTGGTACCGATGAAAAGGCGATGCATCACCTGTTCGCCGAGGTTATCGACAATTCAATGGATGAGGCCGTAGCAGGCCATGCCACCCGAATTGAAGTCGAATTGGACAGCCAGGGCTATCTTTCCGTAACGGATAACGGGCGTGGCATTCCGGTCGATGAGCATCCCAAATTCAAGGGAAAATCCTCGCTAGAAGTCGTGATGACCATCCTGCATGCTGGTGGCAAATTCGATTCCAAGGCCTATGAAACCTCCGGCGGTCTGCATGGTGTGGGTGTATCCGTCGTCAATGCGCTTTCGATACATTTGGAAGTCGAGGTGGCGAGAAACCGCCGTCTTTACCGGCAGGAGTTCCGACAGGGAATTCCGCTGGCGCCGCTCGAGGATATCGGCGAAGTCCATAACCGTCGTGGTACTAAAGTCCGTTTCAAGCCCGATGAAACGATTTTTGGCAAAGGTGCCAGCTTCACACCTTCCCGTTTGATGAGGATGGCGCGCTCGAAAGCATACTTGTTTGGCGGTGTGGAAATTCGATGGAAATGCGATCCATCGCTGATCAGCGAGAAAGATGACACGCCGAGCGAAGCTGTGTTTCATTTTCCCGGCGGATTGCGGGATTATCTGGAGGAGAGCCTCGGGAAATCTGCGAAGGTCACCCTCGAACCGTTTGCCGGAAAGACGGAAGCAAGCAGCGGCCATGGCGCGGTGGAATGGGCAGTCGCCTGGCATGCCGATGATGGTTTTGTCCGTTCTTACTGTAATACGGTGCCGACCCCAGATGGGGGAACGCATGAAGCCGGTCTGAGAATAGCATTGACCCGCGGACTAAAATCCTATGGCGAAATAGTCGGCAACAAGAAGGCTTCGATGATTACGACAGACGACGTCATGACGGCTGCTGCCGCAATGTTGTCTGTATTTATCCGTGAGCCGGAATTTGTCGGCCAGACCAAGGACAAGCTGGCGACCGTTGAAGCGCAGCGAATTGTCGAGAACGCAGTGCGGGATCCGTTTGATCACTGGCTGGCCGCCTCCCCGCACCAGGCAAGCAAACTTCTCGAATGGGTCTTGGACCGGGCAGAGGAACGTCTCGCCCGGCGCAAGGAGCGCGAGATCAACAGAAAGAGTGCTACCCGAAAACTCCGGCTACCCGGCAAGCTGGCCGATTGCTCGGCAGGTGCGAAGGGCGGCACAGAGCTGTTTATCGTGGAGGGTGACTCTGCCGGCGGTTCGGCCAAGCAGGCAAGAGACCGAGCCAGTCAGGCGATCCTGCCTCTGCGTGGCAAAATCCTGAACGTCGCTTCTGCGGGCCGTGAGAAACTGGCGGCGAACCAGCAAATCAGCGATCTCATTCAAGCGCTAGGATGTGGAACGCGGTCAAAGTACCGCGACGATGATTTGCGATATGACCGCATCATCATCATGACCGATGCCGATGTGGACGGAGCCCACATCGCCTCATTGCTGATCACTTTCTTCTTCCAGGAGATGCCGGAACTCATTGCCAACAGCCATTTATATCTGGCAGTTCCACCACTCTACAAAATCAGCCAGGGCGGAAAAACGCTCTACGCGCGCGACGATCCGCACAAGGATGAATTGCTGGAGAAAGAATTTTCCGGCAACAAGAAGGTCGAGATCAGCCGCTTCAAGGGTCTGGGCGAAATGATGCCGGCGCAATTGAAGGAAACGACCATGGATCCGGCCAAGCGGACCTTGTTGCGTGTTGAGGTTCCGGAATTGAACGCGGACTCGACCAAATCGAGTGTTGACCAGTTGATGGGAAACAAGCCGGAGGCACGGTTCCGTTTCATCCAGGACAATGCCGAATTTGCCTCGGATGAACAGTTGGATGTCTAAAAAAAAACAGGCCGCCTTGCAGCGACCTGTTCCAGACATTGTCTGATCATGCAGGCTTATGAGCCAGGCATGATTACCTTGTCGATTACGTGGATCACGCCATTGTCGGCAGCGATGTCGGCAGTAACAACCTTTGCGTCGTTGACCATGGCTCCGTCGGCGAGATCGATCTTGACTTCTCCGCCTTCAACGGTCTTGGCCATCATGCCGTCTTTCAGATCGCTGGACATTACTTTGCCCGGTACCACATGGTAGGTCAGAATCTTGACCAGCTGGTCCTTGTTTTCAGGCTTCAAGAGGCTTTCGACTGTACCTTCCGGCAGCGCTGCAAATGCATCGTCGGTCGGGGCGAAAACGGTCAACGGTCCGTCGCCTTTCAAGGTGTCAACCAAGCCGGCTGCAGTGGCAGCAGCCAACAGTGTGTTGAACTGACCTGCGCCCTTGGCTGTGTCAACAATATCGGCTGCCCATGCGGAACCAGCAAAACCTGCTGCAAAAACAGCTGCGATGGCGTATTTTGTGAATTTGATCATCGTTATCTCCATGTTGAATTTGTAAATACGCCGGGTTTACGGGTTGGAGTGAAGAAAAGATCACCCGAAATGATCACAAAAAATTTGGAAAGTTGAAGTGATCCAATGGAGAGGAAATGCGTACTAGGGCGACCCTTAAATTATTGTAATCTCGGGGAAATGGTTGACTTTACCTACCCCTTCGCATATCCAGACCGCGCGCTCAAAGAAGCGCTGCTGGCGAAGAATCGTATATAGTGTGCCAGCGGCAAATCCGGGCTTTTGATGAAACCCCGGAGAATCCGAACGAAAAGACATTCCGAATATGAAATTTGAAGATCTCGGCCTGAGTAAGAAGGTCCTGGCAGCGGTAGAAGCATCCGGGTACAAGGAGCCGACCGCAATTCAGGCGCAGGCAATTCCTGAAGTATTGAACAAGCGTGATGTCATGGGTATCGCGCAAACCGGAACCGGAAAGACCGCATCCTTTGTTTTACCGATGCTTTCCCTGCTCGAAAGAGGCCGTGCTCGGGCAAGGATGCCACGCACGCTTATCCTTGAGCCAACACGTGAATTGGCCGCGCAGGTAGAAGAAAATTTCAAACGCTATGGGCAAAACCACAAGCTTACCGTTGCGTTATTGATCGGCGGGGTATCCTTCGAGGAGCAGTTGAAAAAGCTGGATCGCGGTGCGGACGTTCTGATCGCGACACCGGGCCGACTACTTGATCATTTCGAGCGTGGAAAACTGCTGATGACCGGTGTTGATATTCTGGTTATCGATGAAGCTGACCGCATGCTTGATATGGGATTTATTCCCGATATCGAGCGCATTGCGAAACTCGTACCCTTCACGCGTCAGACGCTGTTCTTTTCAGCAACGATGCCGCCCGAGATCGAAAGATTGTCGGGGCAGTTTCTACAAAATCCAGTTCAGATCGAAGCGGCTCCCCCATCCACTGCATCTGCCACGATTGATCAGCGGGCGGTTGGCGTGCCGATGGAGGATTACGAAAAACGTGCTGTTTTACGCGAGCTGATTAATGGCGCTGACAATCTGAAAAATGCCATCGTCTTTTGTAATCGTAAAGTCGATGTCTCGAACTTGTGGCGGTCGTTGGAGCGGCATGGTTTTTCTGCTGGCGCCCTGCATGGCGACATGGACCAGACCAGCCGCATGGCAACGCTTGATGCATTCAGAAGCAACAAGATTACGATATTGGTTGCCAGTGACGTAGCTGCCCGTGGTCTCGATATTCCCGATGTCAGCCACATCTTCAATTTCGATGTGCCCGTGACTGCGGAAGACTATGTTCACCGAATTGGCCGGACAGGCCGGGCCGGGCGAAAGGGATCAGCCTTCATGCTGGTAAGTCCTGCCGACCGCAAGGCATTCCAAGCGATTGAAAAACTGATCGGTGAAACCATCGAATGGGATGGTGAACAGGTCGAATGGGATGACAAGGCAGGCAAGAGGCGCCGCAGCACAAAATCAGCCAGGGAAGCGAAGCCGGGAAGCGGTCGCGGTTCCAGGAAGAGCCAGTCCAGCCGGAATCTCAAGTCGGACCGGGAGATTGAGGAACCTGTTGAAGTAACATCGTTGCAGACCGAAGAAGCTGAACTCGAGACGCAAACAGCGGCTGGCGAAGAAAAACCGAAACGCGCCAGGTCCACCAAGCAAAATAAAGCTGCGCGCAAATCGGGACGGACAAATGCGGGCGATCGGGAGGTCGGAATTTTGGAGCCCGTGGATACAAGTCATCCATTTGGTGGCGAAGAAAACATCCCGGCATTCTTGCGCTGAGACCAAAAGCACTGCCCCGGCCATTACCAGCCCGCTGATCTATTCAGGCATAACTGTTCGATTTTTCAGGTTGGAGCCCTATTGCTCAACGCGGGCCAGGAAATACAGCATGCCGACCGTTATGGTTCCGCCCGCAAGTAGGGAAAGCGGCACAATTCCGGCCAAGTCAAATTCCGGGACAAAGCCCAAATAAGCCGCTCCGGATATCATCACTGCCAATGCAATAAACAGTTTCATGGTTCACCCTCGTTTGGCCAACCTGCCCAAATGCCGTCCTGATTTTCTATAAACAAGGATCTGAAAATTTGCATCAAAACGTATGTTTTAACGTTAATGCACCTCCAGAGACTTAGCTCTTCTCGACCAACTCAAGGTTTAATCGCACATTTTATGTGCATTTCGCCTATTTTTTGTGCATCGCATTGGACAGTTTCGACCAATAACCACTGATTGGCGCTGTAAATTGCCCATTTTCCCGGCCAATCCGACAATTTGGAATTGCACCAAAATTGGCACGGGGATTGCTTTAGTTTTTGGAGCGGCCGGCATCCCCAGTAGTCCGGGACCGACCTAATTCATAACCGAACTAACGGAACCGAGATGAAAAAAATCGAGGCAATTATCAAACCGTTCAAACTGGACGAGGTCAAAGAGGCTCTGCAGGAAGTTGGCTTGCAAGGCATTACCGTGACCGAGGCCAAGGGATTTGGACGGCAGAAAGGTCATACAGAACTCTACCGCGGTGCGGAATATGTTGTCGATTTTCTCCCGAAAGTTAAAGTAGAACTGGTTTTGGGTGATGACGCGGTGGATGCAGCGGTTGATGCCATCCGTAACGCCGCGCAGACAGGCCGTATCGGGGACGGGAAGATATTCGTTTCGAATATTGAAGAGGTAATTCGAATTCGTACCGGTGAAACCGGCGCGGAAGCCATCTAGGGGACAGATCCACCAGATGAAAACTCGGCGTGATCGACAGCTACCCTTGTTGGTTCTTGTTTGTGATGCCGGAAATTTCCACTTGCTAAAGGAAGGAACAGCATGACCACGGCAAGCGAAATCTTGAAAAAAATCAAGGATGAAGACGTTAAATTCCTTGATCTGCGGTTCACAGATCCGCGCGGAAAAATGCAACATGTGACCATGGACGCGGCTTGCGTCGATGAAGACATGTTCGCTGAAGGCGTCATGTTTGACGGTTCATCCATCGCAGGATGGAAGGCGATCAACGAGTCCGACATGAACTTGATGCTGGATCCTGAGTCCGCCTATATCGATCCATTCTTTGCCCAGTCCACACTGGCAATCTTCTGCGACATTCTGGATCCGGTTTCCGGAGAGCCCTACAACCGCGATCCCCGCGGCACCGCCCGGAAGGCCGAAGCCTATCTCAAGGCATCCGGCATTGGCGACACTGTGTTTTTCGGACCGGAAGCGGAATTTTTTGTCTTCGACGATATCCGTTTTTCAACGGATCCGTACAATACCGGGTTCAATATCGACAGCAGTGAATTACCGTCGAACCTGGGAACGGAATATGAAGCCGGAAATATGGGTCACCGCCCACGTACCACCGGTGGTTATTTCCCGGTTCCGCCGGTTGATTCCGGTCAGGATTATCGGAGCGAAATGCTCACCGTCCTGACAGAAATGGGCGTTGAAGTTGAAAAGCATCACCACGAAGTTGCCGCTGCACAGCATGAACTCGGCATCAAGTTCGCGCCAATGGTGACCAGTGCCGACCAAATGCAGATCTACAAATATGCCGTGCACCAGGTTGCTCATGCCTATGGCAAGACAGCGACCTTCATGCCGAAGCCTGTCTTCGGCGACAACGGAACCGGCATGCATTGTCACCAGTCGATCTGGAAAGATGGCAAACCTACCTTTGCCGGTAATGAATATGCAGGTCTTTCTGAATCCTGCCTCTATTATATCGGCGGTATCATCAAGCATGCGAAAGCTCTGAATGCCTTCACCAACCCGTCGACCAACTCCTACAAGCGCCTGGTCCCGGGTTACGAAGCACCGGTACTGCTTGCCTATTCGGCCCGTAACCGTTCGGCATCCTGTCGTATTCCGTTTGGCTCCTCGCCAAAGTCAAAACGCGTAGAAGTACGCTTCCCAGATCCGACACAGAACCCATATCTGGGCTTCTCGGCCATGCTGATGGCGGGTATTGACGGCATCAAGAACAAGATCCATCCGGGCGCAGCAATGGACAAGGATCTTTATGATCTGCCGCCAAAGGAACTGAAGAAGATTGCCACCGTTTGCGGTTCGCTGCGTGAAGCGGTGGAAAGCCTTGCAAAAGACCACAAGTTCCTGCTGGAAGGCGGTGTCTTCGATAAGGATCAGATCGATGCCTATATCGAATTGAAGATGGAAGAGGTTGCTCGTTTCGAGATGACACCTCATCCGGTCGAATTCGACATGTATTACTCGGTCTAATCAAGGCCTTACCAGAAAACGCCCCGATGGAAACATCGGGGCGTTTTTCGTTGTGCCGGTCCATTCAACAGAGTTTGCCGATCTACAGCCCTGCTGGTTTCAACTTTCGCTGCTTTTCCGGCTTTAGTGCATCAAGGCGGGCGGCGGTATCAAAGGCCTGTTCCGCCCATTTGGAAAATTCACCTGCATCATCCAGCAGGAAATCCGGTGCATACCAATATCCCATGGATGTCGGTTTGCCCGACTTGTTTTCGTAGACCCATTCCGAGGATCCTGCACCCACAAATTCAGGGATGGTATTCTGGTCAGCCTTGAAAGCCACCTTTCCATCGCTGGTTGCCAAGGCAAACATCAATCCGTGACGAAACACCCCTACCCCACCGAACATCTTCCGGATTGAAGCACCAGGAACTCCTGAAAACAGTTCTTCCAGATATTCCAGGTAAGAAGCGGAAATTGCCATCTTGATTATGCGTGCCCAGAAACCGGATCAGGCGCCAGCGACATATCCCAATACATGGCTTCTATCTTGTTTCCATCGAGATCGCGGACAAAACATCCATAATATGCCTCCCCATATTGTGGTCTTCCGCCGGGCTCACCATCCGGTACTGCTCCCAACTCAATCGCTTTTTCCCAAAACGCATGAACTGCATCTTTCGACGGTGCCATAAATGCAAAGTGCGCACCGTTGCCAGCCTGCGCCTTGTCGCCATCATACGGCTCGTTCACCCAAAATTCCGGAAATTTCTTGCCATAGGCGACAGCCCTGAATTCGCTAAGGTCTAGGACCCGTGTCGCACCCACGGTGGCGAGCACGTCATCGTAGAATTTGATCGCCTTTTCGAAGTCGTTCGTACCCACCGAAACGTGAGACATGATGCTGGGGTTCTCGTCAGACATGCTTCTACTCCCTGATCAACCTGATTATGTTCTATATTTGTTCTTTTTGTTCCATATCTGTCAAGTAGGCTGTGATCGCGTTCCTTTAAAATGTTGAATTTTGTTGTTCCAGTCGAGAAACCAGAAACAAAAGAACTCGCTGGTTCAGGGTGCCAACCGAAGGCCCATTTCCCAGAAATCAGCCTCCAGCCGCGTTGCCTGGCGAAACAATTCACGCAGCTTCGGATACCGCTTTTCGGTAAACGAAGCTTCCGCAAGGGTATCGATCAGGTCAACTGTGTCGCTTGCGATCTGCTGATAAGCCTCTGAAGCATATTCGTCGATCCAAACATCATAGGGATTTTCAGATGCCGGATTTGCCTTGTTCGCACTGAGCGCACTGCCTATTTCGGCGTAGCCTACCATGCAGGGTGCCAGTGCCACATAAAGGTCGAGCAAATCACCGGACTGTCCGGCTTCAAGGACAAATCTTGTATAGGCCAATGTGGCGAGTGATTCAGGCGTCCTTTCCACTTCAGCTGGCGACAATCCCCATTCTTTACAGTGCTTTAAATGCAGTTGCATTTCCACCTCGAGAATGGCCTTGAGGCCATCCAGCGCGCCGCGCATCATATCGAGCGAGTCTGCCTTGTAGACTGCGAGTGCATAGGCCCGCGCAAATTGGATGAGAAAGAGGTAATCCTGAATCAAATAGTGCTGAAAGCAGGCCTTGGGCAAGGTGCCATCGCCCATTCCACGTACAAATTCATGACGGGTATAGGCTTCCCATTCTGCCGTGCAGTCGGACTTGAGACGTAAGAAAAGGCTCATCAAGCGATATTCAGGTAGAGGGGCCGGAGCGGGCCTGGAGCATCTCCGGTGTCATTTGAGCCGGTGTCAATTCCACTGATTCTCCGCAACCGCAGGCGGATGTCTGGTTTGGATTATTGAAAACAAACCCGTTGCGAAGCTTGGTGATTTCATAGTCAAATTCAGTCCCCAACAGGAACAGCACAGCCTGTGGCGCTACCCAGATTGTTCCTTCCGGGGTTTCGACCTTGTCTTCGCCGTCGACCGCTTCACTGACCAGATCGACCGTATATTCCATGCCGGCACAGCCGCCATTCTTGACGCCGATGCGAATACCCAATGCGTCTGCATTGGAAGCCATGATCGCAGCCAGGCGCTTCCTTGCAGCGTCAGTTACGGAAATTACTTCAAATCCGGGCATCTTGTTCTCCTGAACCTGATATGGGGTCCGGTAATTCTCAAAACCAGCCTAATGCGATCTGTGCTTCTTCCGACAGCCTGTCGGGTGTCCAGGGTGGATCGAATACCATGTTGACTTCCACGTCCATGACACCGGGAACTGTCGCCACCGCATCGTGAACCCAGCCGGGCATTTCACCGGCGACGGGGCAGCCCGGCGCAGTCAGTGTCATATCGATCTTAATCGTCCGATCGTCCTCTATATCGATGCGATATATAAGCCCGATCTCATAGATATCCGACGGGATTTCAGGATCGTAGACAGTCTTTAGCGCCGCAATGATATCGGTCGTCAAACGTTCCAGTTCATCAGCCGGAATGGCGGACACGGCATTGGTGTTGAGTTCGGCCTCATTGGGGCCGTGCTCTTCGGTTTGCGGGGCGGTTTCCGCAATCTGTTCCGTTTCAGCCATTTGTGTTTCCTGGTTCATGCAAAAAAACTCCTGGCCCGCTCCAATGCATCAGCCAATGCATCCACTTCAGCCCTTGTATTATACATAGCAAAGGAGGCCCGGCATGTCGAAGTTACGCCAAACCTTTTAAGCAAGGGTTGCGCACAATGGGTCCCGGCCCGAACTGCCACGCCGGCCCGGTCAATCACCATGGACACGTCATGGGCATGGATGCCCTCCATTTCAAACGAAAGGATTGCGCCCTTGCCTGGGGCATTGCCGAAAATCCGGAGCGAATTGACCTTTGACAGTCGTTCATGGGCGTAGTCGCGCAAGTCGTTTTCATGGTCGAGCACCGGTTGGCGGCCAATTGCCTCGACATAATCAATAGCCGCACCTAACCCGATTGCCTGAACGATGGGCGGCGTACCAGCTTCAAAACGATGCGGCGGCTCGGCATAGGTTATCTCATCGGTGAAAACGTCGGTAATCATCTCTCCGCCGCCCTGGAATGGCCGCATCGATTCCAACCGTTCCATTTTGCCATACAGAACGCCAATTCCCGTCGGGCCGTAAAGCTTGTGCCCGGTGAAGACATAGAAGTCGATATCAAGATCCTGAACGTCAACGGGCATATGCACCGCTGCCTGGCTGCCATCGGCGAGAACCGCAATATCACGCTCATGGGCCATTTTGACCACTTTCTTGAGCGGAATCACCGTTCCAAGCACATTCGACATATGGGTGATAGCAATCAGTTTCGTGCGATCGGTAATCAGGGCTTCGAGTTTTTCAAGGTCGAAGGAACCGTCGTCTTCAACCGGCGCCCAGATCAGTTTGACGCCCATCCTCTCACGCAGGAAATGCCAAGGTACAATGTTGGAGTGATGCTCCATGATCGAGATGATTATCTCGTCACCCTCGCGCAAATGCTGCATTGCCCAGCCATAGGCGACCGTATTGATCGCTTCGGTAGCGCTTTTGGTGAAAATCACCTCATTGACCGATGGGGCATTGATAAATGCCCTCACCTTCTCACGCGCAGCCTCGTAGGCTTCCGTAGCAGCGTTTGAAAGGAAATGCAGTCCGCGATGGACGTTGGCATATTCATTTGAGTAAGCATGCTGGATCGCATCCAGTACTGCAGTCGGTTTTTGAGCCGATGCGCCATTGTCCAGATAGACGAGCGGTTTGTCGTAGACCTTGCGAGACAGAATCGGGAAGTCGGCACGAACCGCCTCCACGTCAAATTGTCTTGTCGCCAGTGCAGCGTCAGCCATGATTGTCCAGCCAGTTCTCGATGCGGGCGTTTAGTTTGTCCCGCAAATCGTCTTCTTCGATCTCGTCGAATACCTCTTCGACAAAGGCCTTTACCAGGAGCGCACGTGCATCGCGTTCTGATAATCCGCGCGCGCGCAAATAAAACAGATGATCGTCGAGAATGTCGGTGACGGTCGCGCCGTGGGCGCATTGAACGTCATCAGCAAAAATCTCCAGTTCCGGCTTCGCGGAATATTCCGCCTCGTCGGAGAGAAGCAATGTATTGCATGCCATGCGTGCATCGGTTTTCTGGGCATCCTTGGCAACCCGGATTTCACCCTGAAACACGCCCTTGCCGTTGCCGGTTGCGACATTACGAAAGATCTCATTCGATATCGTATCCGGGGCCTCATGCAAAAGGCTGGTTGTGACATCTATATGGGCACCTTCGCCTATCAGGTTTACGCCTCGAATGCTCAGATCGGAATTTGGTCCGAGTACCGCGACATTTATCTCGCGTCGCACAAGCGCGCCACCAGCATTCAGGATCAGGATTTCAAGCCGTGCATCTTCGCCAAGCGTGACATTCAACTGGCCAAGATGGTTTGTGTGTTCGCCCTCTTCCTGGACGATGATCCAACGCACATTGGCACCTTTTTCCAGGGACAGGTCGGTGACTGTATTGGAAAAGGCCGGTTGGCTGCTTTCGCTGATGTGACGTTCGATAAAACTCGCAGAGGCGCCAGCGCCAAGCGTAATCGAGTGGCGGCACGCCGAGGCGCTGTCACCGGTAACGCCGTGCAGCAGCTCTACCGGTTCGTTGATGGCAGCACCGGCATCGATCGAGATTTTCACCCCATCGACAGCAAGCATCGAATTGATCAATGCCACGGCGTCGGTCGCATCGCGATAGCCGCCATTCGCCAGGCCGGTTTGCAGGTTCAACCCTGCCGGCAAGACTTCCGTCGGGCCCTCAAGAAACACCCCATTGAGGAAAGCCAACCGCAACGCCGGCAAGAATTCGCTGCAATTATCCAGCCATTCGTCAGCCTGCTTCTTGCTGGCGGATTGGGTGTTTTCGGGAAACGCCTTCAGCTGATTGCGTAAATCGGTGTAGTGCCAGGACTCGACCCGCCTTGTCGGCAGACCATGGGCCCGCAGCGTATCGGCTGCCGCCGTTCGTTCCTTGTCCGGCCCCAGCAGTGTTGAAGCAGCCAGAATTGCCTCTTCGGCTTGCGTCAAATTTTCAATCTTCTTCAGCATCATTCATCTATCCTGCCATGCGGCGGTATTTATGCGGCATCCGCAATGATATCGGCGTAGCCGAACTCTTCGAGATGGAGCGCGAGATCCTTGTCTCCGGAGCGGATAATCCGCCCGTCATAGAGTACATGCACGCTGTCCGGCACGATGTGCTGGAGCAGGCGCTGGTAATGGGTAATGACCACAAAGGCACGATCCGGCGAGCGCAATGCATTCACCCCATCTGCCACGATCTTGAGCGCGTCAATATCCAGGCCGGAATCGGTTTCATCCATGACGCATAGCTGCGGCTGCAGCAGCGCCATTTGCAAAATTTCCGCGCGTTTCTTTTCGCCGCCTGAAAAGCCGACATTGAGCGGGCGCTTGAGCATTTCCATGGAGATGTTCAGGCTGCCGGCAGCCTCCTTGACCATGCGGATGAATTCCGGCGTTGTGAACTCTGCCTCTCCGCGGGCCTTGCGTTGAGAGTTCATTGCCGCTTTCAGGAAATTGATCGTCGCCACGCCTGGGATTTCGACCGGATACTGAAAAGCCAGGAATATGCCCGAAGCCGCGCGTTCTTCCGGATCCATATCCAGGATGTTCTCACCCTTGAACAGGACTTCACCCTCGGTCACTTCATAACCGTCGCGACCGGCCAGCGCGTAGGAAAGCGTCGACTTTCCCGAACCATTCGGGCCCATGATCGCGGCAACTTCGCCCGCCTTTACGGACAGGTTCAGGCCGTTGATGATTTCCGTTCCTTCTTCCTCAATGCGAACATGGAGGTTCTTGATCTCAAGCATAGTCATGTCTTTCCTGCGTCATTCCTCGCCGTCGAAATAATCGAGGCTGTTTTCTGGTCTGGTCATGTGGCGGATGCCACCGGCTTTCGGATTCGACCAATCGAACCGGCTCATGACCACGAATTTGTTTGAATCGGGATATTCCACGACTTCGGGATCAGCCTTGGTCGAAATACCCAGATATTTCAGTTGCTTGTCGCCAGTATTGATAATCTGATGCGCCTTGTCCGGACCGCCGGTCGGCGCTGCACAAACATCTCCGGCCTTTATCGGGTAGCGCTCTTTGCCAAACCGATAGGTGCCCTCACCTTCCAGGATCACGAACAGTTCCTCGATCTTGTGGTGGTTGTGGAACGGAAAGGCCTTCTTTCCCGGCTCGACCTCATGCAACATCACGCCCATTCCGGTCGAGCCGATCATTTCACCAAACGATCCAACTTTGGCTTCGAATCCTTCGCCATTGCCAAAGTCGCGCATCTCGACGTCGTTTATATTGAGGACGGGGCCGGGCATCACCCCACGCTCCCCTCAAGCGAGATGCCGATCAGTTTCTGCGCTTCGACGGCGAATTCCATCGGCAGTTCCTGAATGACTTCCTTGACGAATCCGTTGACGATCAGCGCGATTGCTTCTTCCTCCGGAATGCCGCGTTGCAGGCAGTAGAAGAGCTGATCATCGGAAATCTTCGAGGTCGTTGCCTCGTGCTCGAACTGCGCGGTCGAGTTCTTCGCCTCGATATAGGGCACGGTATGAGCACCGCAATTGTTGCCGATCAGCAGCGAGTCACACTGGGTGAAGTTTCGCGCATTGGCCGCCTTGCGGTGGGCTGAAACCTGCCCGCGATAGGTATTGTTGGATTTGCCCGCGGAGATCCCCTTCGAGATGATGCGGCTGGACGTGTTCTTGCCCAGATGCAGCATCTTGGTGCCGGAATCAATCTGCTGAGCACCGTTTGAGACCGCAATCGAGTAGAATTCACCGCGAGAATTATCACCCCGCAGGATGCAGGAGGGATATTTCCAGGTGATGGCGGAACCGGTTTCGACCTGTGTCCAGGAAATCTTGGAGTTGTCACCGCGGCAATCACCGCGCTTGGTGACGAAGTTATAGATACCGCCCTTGCCGTCGGCATCGCCCGGATACCAGTTCTGCACGGTGGAATATTTGATTTCAGCGTCTTCCATCGCGATCAGTTCAACCACAGCCGCATGAAGCTGGTTTTCATCGCGTTGGGGAGCGGTGCAACCTTCGAGATAGGATACATACGAACCTTTCTCCGCGATGATCAGGGTGCGCTCGAACTGACCGGTATTCTGTTCATTGATCCGGAAATAGGTCGACAATTCCATTGGACAGCGCACACCTTCGGGAACGTAGACGAACGAACCGTCAGTGAACACGGCGCTATTCAGCGTTGCGTAGAAATTGTCGGATGTCGGCACCACCGTTGCCAAATACTTCTGCACCAGCTCGGGATGTTCCTGAATTGCCTCGGAGATGGAGCAGAAGATGACACCGGCTTTTGCCAATTCTTCCTTGAAGGTGGTAACGACCGAAACTGAATCGAACACCGCGTCGACCGCCACGCGGCCGGATGCATAGACATTATCCGGCCCGTCTTCATCAATCTGCGAAGGTTCATCCGCCCTGCGGACGCCGGCCAGGACTTCCTGTTCCTTTAGTGGAATGCCGAGCTTCTCATAGGTTCTCAACAATTCCGGATCGACTTCATCAAGCGACTTTGGTCCATCGGCGAAGTTTTTCGGAGCTGCGTAATAATAGATGCTCTGAAAATCGATCTTTGGGTATTCCACCCGCGCCCAGGTTGGCTCATCCATTGTCAGCCAGCGGCGATAGGCTTCAAGCCGCCAATTCAGCATCCATTCCGGCTCTTCCTTCTTGGCCGAGATGAACTTGATCGTATCTTCCGAAAGGCCAATAGGCGCTTTATCGGATTCGATGTCTGATGAAAAACCGTATTTGTACTTGTCGACGTCAATCGAGCGCACGGCATCTATGGTTTCCTGCACTGCAGGCATTGTGCTTCTCCATCCTTGGCGGATTCAAGGTCCGCTAGTTGGCTTACACTCAGACGGCCATCGGAATTTCTTCGCGACTGCAAAGTCTGACTATGTCTTTCCACGCGTCCAGAAAACGCGCAGCTTCTTCCATTTTACTCTCCGGTCCCAAACTAATACGCAATGCACAGCTTGCAAGTTCACCGGATACGCCCATTGCCGCAAGGACATGGGATTTCCGTACCTTGCCGGACGAACAGGCCGAGCCGGATGAGGCTGCGATACCGGCCAGATCAAGGGAGATCAAGGCCGTTTCTGCCTTTATTCCGGGAACGGCGAAACATGTGGTGTTTGGAAGCCGGTCTACATCTTGACCGAAAAACACCGGTTTTTCTGCTAATTCGCCCTTCGCATTGGATATAGTGCGTAAACCGTCTTCAATGGAGTCCTTAATTGCAGAAATTTTTCCAATTGATTCTGCATTGGGTAATTGTTCCACGGCAACCCCAAAACCGGTTATTGCGGCAACATTTTCCGTGCCGGCGCGATTAAAGCTTTCCTGGCCTCCACCGCGAAGCAATGGTGCAGGCACAATCGAATCGGAACCGAGTACCAATGCGCCAGCGCCCTGAGGACCGCCAATCTTGTGTGCGGACAGCAATACGAAATCCGCTCCAAGCTCACCCATCGAGGTACCGATTTTGCCCAATCCCTGCACGGCGTCCAAAACAAGATAGCCATCATGACGGCGAACAACCTCCCGAATTTCACTTATCGGTTGGATGACCCCGGTTTCATTGTTGGCAAGCATGACCGCTACCATTGGGGCACCGATGTCTGCATCGTGTCGTGACAGGGCTTCCTCAAGCCGAGCCAAGTCAACGATACCGGTTTCGAGTACGGGAATTGTCTCGATGTCATCGGGAGAGAACCGTCCTCCCGACAATATGCAGGGGTGTTCGACGGCTGACACATACAGCCTGGAAATCCGAGATTCGCGACCCGATACCCGAATAACGGGGCTCAATGCGTGGTTGGCCGCTTCAGTCGCGCTTGATGTAAATATGATATTTCCGGGCGAACACTGGATGCTTTCGGCCAGTATCGCGCGTGCATTTTCGATGCATTTGCGCATGCCCCGTCCCTCTGCATGGACGGATGACGGATTTCCGAATTCTTCCATAACCGCGCAAACAGCCATGGATACTGCCGGGTGAACGGGAGCACCGGCATTGTAATCCAGATATATTCTGTTGTGCGCTATTGTCATTTTATACGCGTTTTGATCGGCTTCAGCAGTGACGTTATTTTACATTGTTTTCGGTAAGTTGCGCAATTTCCTTGAAATTTACGAGCGCAATTGTTTAAGAAGGCCCCTTACCGCGGCAACCAGCGTCTGGTGCCGATCGCATTCTTCCAGTTTTGAATAATTCTAAATTGGATTAGTAAGGATCGCGAGCCACCGGGTCAAGATCAACCACGCTGTTGCGCCCAAAATTGCAGCACCCAATAAGGAAATAACATGCCAGAGGTGATTTTTACCGGTCCCGCCGGGCGGCTTGAGGGTCGATATCAGCCGTCAAAGGACAAGAACGCGCCGATTGCGATGGTCCTGCACCCGCATCCGCACCCCAAATTCGGCGGAACGATGAATAACAAGATCGTCTATGATCTCTTCTACATGTTTGTCGGACGCGGATTTACGACTTTACGGTTCAATTTTCGTGGCGTTGGCCGCAGCCAGGGCGAATTTGACCATGGCATGGGCGAATTATCCGATGCCGCCGCTGCGCTTGATTGGGTCCAGAATCTGCATCCTGATTCGCGCGGTTGCTGGATTGGCGGATTTTCGTTTGGTTCCTGGATCGGTATGCAATTGCTGATGCGGCGCCCGGAAATCGAGGGTTTCATGTCGATTGCGCCCCAGCCCAATATCTATGATTTCGCGTTTCTTGCGCCCTGCCCGTCGTCGGGCCTGATCATAAATGGAAGCGAAGACCGGGTCGCGCCACCTGACGATGTCATAGGCCTGGTAGAGAAACTTCAGGCACAAAAAGGTATCATGATCACGCACAGCGTCATGGAAGGCGCGAATCATTTCTTTACCGACCGAGAGGAAGAGCTTGTCGAGGAATGCGGAATTTATCTCGACAAGCGCATGGGCCTGATCGAAGGCGGGCAGGAAGAGACCATGCTGTTGCGGTAATTCCGCTAACGGCACTTGGTTTTTGTTCACGCTGATTTCGCGATGAGCGAACGTGTTCAGCTATGTCCCTGTACCGCAATCGGCTTGTAGGGCTTTTCCAGATAGCTGATCTGCGATTTCGTCAGCTCAATGTCCACTGCTGCGATAGCCTCTTCCAATTGCCAGGGTTTTGTCACGCCGACAATCGGTGCAGTAATGAACGGTTTCGACAAGACCCAGGCATAAGCAATCTGCGCTGGTTTGTTGCCGGTATCAGCGGCCACCTTCTCAACCCTGCGTAAAATCTCATAATCCTGTTTTGATCCGAAATAGCCCTGATGCATTTTATCGATACGGGCCCGTTCGGTCAGCTCGCCCTGTTTGGGCCGGTTGCCTGCAAGAAATCCGCGCGCGATCGGCGACCAGGGAACGATTGCAACGCCCTCGGACTCGCAATAGGGGATCATCTCACGCTCTTCCTCGCGATAGACGAGATTGTAGAAATTCTGCATGGCGACAAAGGGCTGGCTTCCGATTTCTTGCTGGATTGCCCGCAGTTTTGCAAATTGCCAGGCCCACATTGACGAAGCGCCCAGATACAAAACTTTCCCCTGCCGCAGCAAATGGTCCAGGCCTGCGCAGGCTTCTTCAAATGGAGCAGCGCCGACAAGCCGATGCACATAGTAGAGATCGATGTAATCGAGGCCAAGCCGCTGCAATGATCCGTCGCAGGCTTCAATAATGTGCTTTCGGGAGATCCCGCTGTCGTTGGGACCCTTTTTCATCGGGTTCGCCATCTTGGTCGCAAGAACAACATCCGAGCGGGACGGGAAATAGCGTTTTATTGCCCGCCCTGTGATCTCCTCCGAGGCACCCGCACCATACATGTTGGCGGTATCCCAGAAATAGATTCCTGCGTCTGTAGCTACCTTGAAAACATCCTGAGCGGCTTCCTCGGTAATCACCCAGGGATGCGGCTCACGACCGGGAACACCAAAACTCATGCAGCCCAGGCAGAGCTTCGAGACCATCAGGCCGGATTTTCCGAGTTGAACAGATTTCATTTTTAAACCTTCATTTTTGTTGGCCTGGCGAGAACGCCCCCGCTGGATGGTTCTGACACGCCGGTGGTTCCGGGCCAGGTTATGGTCAATCCACGGAAGCAACGCACGGCGAGATATGCCCAGGCTTCAGCTTCCATTGCATCGCCGTCAAAGCCCGCTTCTTGTGCGGACACAACTGTGGCGTTTCGATCTGCCTGCGCGTCGCTGTCTGCCAGCAAATCACGCATGTCCTGCAGTATCGTCAAATTGTGGGCGCCACCGCCGGAGATGATCCAAAGTGCTGGCGGCTCTGGCAAATGATCACAGGCCTTGATGATGGAGGCCGCGGTTACGTAAGCAAGTGTGCGCGCACCATCCTCCAGGGTCAAGACACCTGGCTCAAGCGGCTTGAAATCAAATCGATCCAGCGACTTTGGACCGGCCTGTTCGAAATAGTCGGACTTCAGGTATCGGGTGGCAATCGTCTGATCCACAAACCCTTCCGAGGCAATCGCGCCACCTTGATCGAATGGAATTCCTGCATTTGCGGTCACCCATTGATCGATCAGAGCATTTCCGGGCCCGGTGTCAAAAGCCAGGAGCGTACCGTCGGCGCCAATCCAGCTGATATTGCCAATACCGCCAATATTCACGAATGCAACAGGCAACCTGCCAGAAAGTTCATCGGGCAAATTCGCGGCAAGAGCCTTGTGATAGGCCGGCACCAACGGCGCCCCCTGCCCGCCTTTGGTCATGTCATGCGAGCGCATGTCATAGATGACCGGAATTGCAATCTTGTCGGCGAGTGCCTGACCATCGCCCAACTGAACCGTGAGCGCGTCATCCGGTCTGTGCAAAACCGTTTGTCCGTGGAAACCGATGAGATCTATTGAACCGCGATCCATCCCGGTATCGGTGAGAAATTTTTCGACCGCTTCTACGTGAAGTTCGGTCAGTTCCTGTTCCAGTGTTTGCAGCGATTGCGGAAGTTCGTCACGTGAAGTCAGGCTTGCAGCGGTTTCGAGACCAGCCGCCAGCGACTTCCTAAAAAGAGGTGAATAGGCGTATGAAGTAGATCGTCCACGATTGACGATATGCTCGCCATCTGTTTCCACCAGCGCAACATCAATGCCGTCCATAGACGTGCCACTCATCATACCAAGCGCGGAGAAAAGCGGTTTTTTGGATTTTTTTGCGTTCATTGGATATTTTGTATCGCGGGACGATGAAATTCTTTCGAAAACCTGATAGTGGCAGGCGCCAGTGTAGGCAGACCACTCTGCCAATCAACCATATATGGAATGCATAATCATGTCCGGCTTCAAATCCGATTTTCTACAAATTCTCAGCGAACGTGGCTTCATCTATCAAATCTCAGATGAAACGGGGCTGGACAAGCTGTTTCGTGAGGAAACGGTTACCGGCTATATCGGATTTGATGCGACCGCAAAAAGTCTGCATGCCGGATCGCTGATCCAGATCATGATGCTGTACTGGATGCAGAAAACCGGTCATCGACCGATTGCCTTGATGGGCGGTGGAACTTCCATGATCGGGGACCCTTCTTTCAAGGACGAAGCCCGCAAGTTGCTGACACCCGACGACATCGATGACAATCTGAAGGGTATCAAGGAGAATTTCAGCTCATACCTGAAATTTGGTGAAGGTCCCAGTGATGCGTTGATGATCAACAATGCCGATTGGTTGATGTCTCTGAACTATGTGGAGTTCCTGCGCGATGTCGGCAGGTTCTTTTCCGTCAATCGCATGCTGTCCTTCGATTCGGTGAAATTGCGGCTTGACCGGGAACAATCGCTGTCGTTTCTGGAATTCAACTACATGATCTTACAGGGCTACGACTTTGTTGAGCTCAGCCGCCTGCATGGCTGCAAGCTGCAAATGGGCGGTTCTGATCAATGGGGCAATATCGTCAACGGTATTGACCTCGGTCACAAGCTTGGAACGCCTCAATTATATGCGCTGACCTCGCCGCTCTTGACGACCGCGTCTGGCGCGAAAATGGGAAAATCCGAAAGCGGGGCGATCTGGCTGAGCGCGGATATGCTGAGCCCTTACGAGTTCTGGCAGTATTGGCGCAATACCGAAGACGACGATGTCGGTCGTTTCCTGAAGCTATACACGGCCATGCCGCTCGATGAAGTGGCGCGTCTTGAAGCTCTTGGCGGGGCAGAAATCAACGAAGCAAAGAAGATACTTGCTACCGAGATCACGGCGCTTCTTCATGGACGTGAAGCAGCAAATGCTGCTGCCGAAACATCACGCCAGGCATTTGAAGAGGGGTTGGCGGCACAGGATCTGCCATCGATTGAAATAGACAGGCAGGCGCTCGAGGCTGGCATCGGTGTACTGAATCTTGCCGTTCAAGCGGGATTTGCAAATTCCAATGGAGAGGCCCGCCGGCATATCAAGGGTTCGGCCTTGCGGATCAATGACGAACTGATCACGGATGAGCGGATGCAGGTTGATGCGGCGAACCTCAATGATGACGGCGCCATCAAGCTTTCTTTCGGCAAGAAGAAGCACATGCTGATCAGACCTGTCTGATGATCATGTTCTTGTAATAAGTCGTAGAATCTAATGCCAGTGGACAGGCAAACGGGTCACTGATCCCGGAATTCGAAGACCTTTCTAAAGACGCCGGGGGCAACGACCGAAATTGGATTGATTTCCAGTTTCGGATTGCGGGATGGGCCACTCATTCTGAAGGTAATGCCAATCAACCCGGTATCCCGGCCATTACCGAGAATGTTACCGACAATCGGAATTAAGCCGATCGCCCTGCTTATCGCCAGTGCCGGCAGGAATGTGCCCTTGAGGTCCATTCGGTTTTCAGGATCAAAGAGGATACCGTCAAAAGTGAAACCAAACTGTGCACCGGTTAGCACACCTTCCTCAAGCGACAAGAAACCGTCACTCTTTTCGATTTGTGCCTTGGCTTCCAGGAACCGGACACGCTTGGTCTCGACCGTTGACAATTTGTCCTGGAGTGCCTGGTAACCACGCTCGCGCTGCTCGGCCAACTTGACCGGATCACCGACAATACTTTGCAGGCGGGGCTCATCTGTCACCAAAAAGTTGGTGGCTCGAACCGGTCCGATAAATGCACCGCCTCTTTCGCGGGACAGCGAAGCGCGCAGGTCGCCGCCGGTCATTCTGCGGTACACATCAACAAAAGCGAGTGCCGAACCGGCGTCGGTCGAATCCACATTGAACGTGGTCTTTCCATCGGTCGTCGTCGCAAATACGTTGACATAGGTTGAATCAGTGAAGGTGCCGCGAAGGCTGAGATTGTCGAACCAACCGTCGGAAGTGCCGTAAGACATCTTAACATTATTCAAGACCCGGCCATTGAATCCCCGTACAGTTCCAAGGTTTCCGCTTAATCGGACATTGGACGTGCCCTGATCCTCGCCAAATCCTCCGATATGGAACAATTTGTTGATCAGACCGCGTGCATCCATTCGCGTTCCGGAGAAGGTGATGTTGTAGACGTTTTTCTTGCGATTCAGCTTGAGAGAAAAGCTGTCACCCTCGTTTAATGAGATGTCGGCGAAATCTGCCGACAAAATACCGATCTTGTCGAACGCCATTTCGCCAGCAGCCAAAAATCCATCGCCTTCCACATAAAAATTATCAAGCCAGGTGATGTTATCCTGCTGCCGCAAATCAAACGTGGCAATTGCCGGAATCGACTTGCCCTTTTGCCAACCGATCCATGGCAGGGATAATACTGCCTCGCCGAGATCGACACGCTGGCGCTGAATACCGCCGGGTAATTGCTCTACCGAGACAGAAATCGGACCGTCGACCAGCGAGCCAAGCGAGAGACCCATCTTTTTGCGAGCGGCATTGTCCAGAACTGCCGAGAAATTTCTAGAAGAAACTACATCTGAACCGCCAATCGGTTCGGTCATGTCCAGCTTGGTTTTGGTGCCATCCACTATCGCATTGCCGAGTATCCTTACCGACTGCGCGGTGGCATCCAGCATCAAGTCAGCATTGCTGATATCACGGCCAAATACGGGTTCATTGCTGCCGGAGTCCTCCAAATTCACAATTGCATGCCAGTCGACTTCTTCCTTTTTCAAACCCTTCTTGATGGGAAAAGTCGCGACGACGTCGACATCCGCATTGCCGGTGACCTGTAGGGGGTCAAGCGACATGTCGCGAAAGACATTAAGCGGGTGAAAGTCGGAAAGAATGCTGACAGATTTGGAATCGCCCGCGAGTGTGGCCGCGACTTCTGCCGGGTTTGGCCTTTCACCTATGTCCTTGATGATGAAATTTCCCCGGACCAGTTCCACTGGGTCTCCGTTGGGCACTTCTGCATGACCGCTTTCAAAATTCACATCCAGTTTCATGCCTTCCAGAGAGATTGTGCCTTCGCCATTTTTTACCGGCGGGAGTTCTCCAAACGTATCCGTTTGGGCGCCTTGAAAATTTGCGGTCAGCACAAACTCGTCGGCTTTCATCTTGGTGCCCTCGCGGAACCGTCCAATCACGCCCTCCGGCACATCGGCGACCAATTCGATATCGGTTACGCGGCCACCCACAACGTGTTTGTGTATCCAGGCCCTGGCTGGGGATCCAATGAAGAATGGCCATAACTGCTTGATGGCTGCGCCATCTATGCCGGCTGAGCGGAAATTGGCCTTTAACGATGGAGTGGGCTTTGCCAAACCGAATTTCAGAGCCCCTTCCAACTTGTCCTCACCGGCCAGCACCAGGATGTCATTGATGTCAATAACGCCGTCAGCCCGTTGATAGATTCCCTTCATCTTGAAAGAGCCGTTGACAGTCTCCTCGCCCTGTATGGTTGGCAAACGGCTTGCGGGATCCAGGATCAACTCAAATATCAGGTCTTCGTCGTATCCGGTGGCGCCTTCGGCCGGCCGTAAACCACCGACTACCATGGCATTGAAATCTCCAGCGACAAACACCGAGGGGTCGAGCTCGATCTGATTATTGGATGGCAACAATCTGAACTTAAGATCAAGCTGCTTGATATCGGTTATCGCACGCTTGCCTACTCTCAGATCGCTCTGGCTAAATTTGACGTCGATTGTTGGCTGGAAGACGTCCTCCTCATACGGGAATTTTGCCTCGACCGATACCAACGCATCCGAGCCAAGCTGACCTTCCTCTGAATTTGGCAATCCTGTCCATTCGCGCATGCTTAAGCCATTTAGCGAAAGGTCAAGCGCTGCAGGTTCGCCGCGTCTGGCCAAATAGCTGCCCTTTGCCAGTATTTGCGACTGATCTGTATGGAGTTCGGCATCCAGTAATATTCTTTTCGAATTCTTGCGGCGCAGATCAAAACGATCAACAAAAATCTCACGATCTGATGGCCGTCCGAGCGGGATGCCTGATATCCTGATGTCCCTGAATTTAATCAAACGGAATTCGGCATTTCGGAACTGCTTTTCGGCATTTACCAAATGCGACTTCATTGCTTGTAGCACGCCGTCAACATCTGTCGGTAGGTTTTCCGACGGCGGCAGGTCGAGCAATGCAAGATCAAGCGTGGAATCTTCGATTATCACCGCGTTGACATGCAGGTCACCGATCAACAAGGACAAGGGTTTTATACCGATGATGACACGGCCTAGTTGTGAAGCCAGTTGCCCGTCGGATGACCGGACCACGCGTACACCGCTGCTCGAAAATGACATCAAGCCATCCCGGTCAAATCCGATTGTTGTTCTGCCTAGTTCCAGCTTGTATTGCGGGCCAATCAGATTTTGGATACCCGCTTCGATGCGTTCATTCAAGGCGGAATTCTCAATCGCTTCGCTGCGCATGAGAATATAGAGCCCGCTGCCTGCAATAAAAATTGCAAGCATCAACACAATCATGATCGCGCTTGCTATCCGGACATGGCGAGCGTAGGCACCAAATCCGGGCAAAGCGAACCTTGATAAGGACAACTTGGTTTTCAGGTCGCGGCGATCTGAAAGATTTAGCACTGGATTGCCATAGCTTGGCGGCCCCGATTATCGAAACAACAGCCATCTCTGCCGTTTCGTATTACAATTCTACTCTCTACACCCGCAATCGGAATCCTACTACAAAACCCTCGTCACGAGCCAGTAAAGATTCGGATGCGATATCTGCAATATTCCCTGGCATACAACCGGGCCTGTCGCGACTCTGATAGCATTAAACCAATCCCTTTGAGGACATACTATCATTCAGCAGCCAATTTTTCAGGAAGAAGCGATTTATTGTGTGGAAATAAAACTTCTTGCCCCTATAACCGCAATGTCAGAGCATTCCGGCACAGTTTCTCAAACATCAACTATTTGGCGAAAGGATGGCAATATGGCGGCTCCAGAGGACGGCGATTCAGCACCTGGTTTCTCTCTACCATCTGATGGTGATGGAAATTTCTCCCTAAAAGAAATGAAGGGTAAGCCAGTAGTGCTCTTCTTCTATCCAAAAGATAATACGTCAGGTTGCACTGCAGAGGCTGTGGCCTTCAGCGAAAAGAAGGCGGAATTTGAAAAACTGGGCGTAACGATCGCCGGCATGTCCCCCAACTCGGTCAAGGACCACGACAAATTCCGGGACAAGCACTCGCTTACCGTCACGCTAATTTCCGATGAAGACAAAACAACCCTGGATGCATATGGCGTCTGGAAGGAAAAAAGCATGTATGGCCGCAAATATATGGGTGTGGAGCGGTCGACATTTCTAATTTCGGCAGATGGAAAAATTCTACGTTCCTGGCGGAAGGTGAAAGTACCCGGCCACGTAGACGAAGTATATGATGCCGCGCGTGAGGCCTTCGGCTAGATATCGATTTGGCTGGAAGGGGTGCCTACAAAATTGAATTCGCTGGAAGAATTGGCAAACGCCGCCCTGAAAAGCGCGGATCTGGACAAGAAGGTGCAGATCTGCCGCAGGGCCTCGGAATCCTGGAAACAACGAAAGCTCTCTTTGATCGGATCAAGGAGATTACCGTCCGTGAAACGGCCTGGCAGGCCCGAAAAACCTGAATTGTTGCCGCCCAACAAGGTTCCCAAACGCCGGATCGGCTCCAAAAGCGGAAGAATCGCGCTTATCCATGCAATTTGTCACATCGAACTGAATGCCATTGATCTGGCACTCGACATTGTAGGCCGATTCAGCCGGGAGCCGATGCCGAATTCCTTCTTTGATGATTGGATGATGGTCGCGAGTGAAGAGGCAAAACATTTCACTCTGCTTCGAAATCGACTTCGGGAGCTTGGAGCTGATTACGGTGACTTACCCTCCCATGACGGCTTGTGGGAAGCCGCCCATGAGACATCCCACGATCTGACTGCAAGACTGGCGCTGGTGCCGCTTGTTCTTGAAGCGCGCGGTCTTGATGTCACGCCTTCGTTGATCCGGTCACTTCAAAAAGAAAAAGATCACGAAACGGCGGAGATTTTCGAGATCATCTATGAGGACGAAAAGGGACATGTTGCTGTCGGGGCAAAGTGGTTCCGCTTTCTGTGCCGACTGCAGAATCGTGATCCCGACACGCAATTCAGGCGATTGGTGCGTGATCATTTTCGTGGGCAGTTGAAACCGCCATTCAACGACCGGGCACGTTGCGCCAGCGGGATAACACCGGGATTTTATCGCAGTCTTTCACCGTTAGGAAACTGAACAGAATTCAGATCTCCAACAGTTTGTTAACCATAATCGGCTTAACTGGATCACTAGGCAACACAACTGGCATGTGAGTAATGATCCATGAGTTCACCACGGGCTGATTCCGGCGCGCAGACCGGGCTGGATACCGGCCGCCAGATTTTCGGTAAACGAAACAATCTGTCCACGATTACGATTGAACGGCATGGAAAATCCCGCCGCTACAAGTTTAGTGCGCTGGGTGTTTCGGTGATTTTCAGCGTTTTCGCCATGTTCCTGGTGGGCTATTTTTCTGCCACGGCCTATCTTGTTCTTCGTGATGATCTTATTGGCATGACGCATGCGAGAAATGCGCGTCTATTGCATGAATATGAAGACCGGATCGCAGGACTGCGGGCTAATCTGGACCGGATCACGAGCCGTCAATTGCTCGACCAGCAGGCAATAGAGGCCAAAGTCGCCGAACTCATTAAACGTCAGGAAATGCTGGGAAGCAGATCATCGAAGATATCCGGCCTGATGGAGAAAGCCGCCGCTCATGGTCTCCAGACGTCGGCGAAACCTACTGAAGACCTCAAGAAACCAGCTGCGACGGAGCCAGTTGCCAAAGAACAAAAAACGGGATCTTTGGCTCCAGCACCTGGGTTCAAGGTCGCGTCCATGCTTGATTTTCAATTACGTGGTGCCAGTGGCGACCCGATTGCCGGTGCTGACAATCCGGTTTTGGTGGACAACTCCCGCACGGCTGGCGTCAATTTGGCCGCAGATACAAATCTGGATATTACCAATCTTGCCAGTACGCATATGACGTTCGCCAATGTTGGAACGCGCATCAAGCAACTCGATCAGGAACAGCGGATTCTGCTCGAAGGCCTGCGCTTTGCTGCCGTCACCAGAACCGAAAAAATATCCCTGGCCCTTGCCAAATTGGGCGTGGAAGTTCCCGTCGAAACAGATGCAACCGGTGGACCACTTCTGCCGCCACAACCGGATGAAGGTTTTGAGAGAGCAGCTTTTGCGCTTGATCAGTCCCTTACTGCTCTGGATACGGTGTTGGAGCATGTCAGGAAGGTGCCTACCGGCAGTCCGCTTCCCGGCGCGCCGGTTTCAAGCGCCTATGGCAATCGTATTGACCCATTTCTCAAGACCCGGGCGATGCATTCGGGAATCGATTTCAGGGCGAAAACAGGTACTCCGGTAAAGGCATCGGCCTCCGGAACTGTAGTATCTGCCGGATATAATGGTGGTTATGGTCTTGTCGTAGTGATCAAGCACGCCAACGGATTGTCCACCCGTTACGCCCATCTCAGCCGCGCTTCGGTCAAGGAAGGCCAGAAAATCGAGGCTGGCATGACCATCGGCAAAGTCGGTTCCACCGGTCGTAGCACCGGCCCACATCTGCATTTCGAAATCCGTCGCAATGGCAAGCCGACCAATCCGTCGAAATTCCTGATGGCGGGCCGCAGTATTGCGGGTCTCTAAAGCGCCTCGATATCGCCACTGCTCCAGGTTTCACGGGTTAGATTTCGAAAATCCGTGAAAGCGCCCTGCTCTATTGCGGTTCTGGTTTTTTCCATAAGCCATTGATAATAGGATAGATTATTCCAAGTCAGCAGCATTCCACCGAGTGACTCATTACTGCGGACGAGGTGATGCAAATAGGCGCGTGAGTAATCTCTGGCAGCCGGACAATCACTTTCTTCGTCCAATGGCCGGTGATCATCGGCATGACGGGCATTTTTGAGATTGACCTTGCCTCTTCGCGTAAACGCCATCCCGTGGCGGCCAGCTCTTGTCGGCATGACGCAGTCGAACATATCGACGCCTCTTGCCACACTTTGAAGGATGTCATCGGGCGTCCCCACACCCATCAGGTAGCGTGGTTTGTCAGTCGGCAATTCGGGGCACGTGATATCCAGGACCGAGAGCATGACTTCCTGCGGTTCACCGACTGCAAGGCCACCAATCGAATAACCTTTCAGATCCATCCCGGCGAGTTCCCGGGCAGAGCGGATACGCAGGTCAGGGACGTCTCCGCCCTGGACTATGCCAAACATTGCCTTGCCGTCCTGGTTGCCAAAGGCCGCCGCCGATCTTTCTGCCCAGCGCAAGGACAATTCCATGGCACGCTCGATTTCATCGCGTTCTGCGGGTAGCGATATGCATTCATCCAATTGCATCTGGATGTCGGAATCCAGCAATCCCTGGATCTCGATTGATCGCTCCGGTGTCAGCATGTGCGGCGAACCATCGATATGGGAACGAAATTCCACGCCACCTTCCGAAAGCTTGCGCAGGCTGGCGAGCGACATGACCTGAAACCCGCCAGAGTCGGTCAGGATAGGTCCCCGCCAGCCCGAGAATTTGTGCAGTCCGCCCAATCTCGCAATGCGCTCGGCACCAGGACGGAGCATCAGGTGATAAGTGTTGCCGAGAATAACATCGGAACCGAGGTCTCTGACCTGATCCATATACATGGCCTTGACGGTTGCCGCCGTGCCGACCGGCATGAATGCGGGCGTTCTGATCCTGCCGCGCGGTGTCGTAATTTCGCCGCGCCGTGCCTCGCCGTCTGTGCAAATCAAGTTAAACTGAAAACGGTCTGTCATGATCGCGGATATAGCAAACAAGCATCGCCATAGGAATAAAACCGATAACCGGCATCGATCGCGTGCGAATAGGCGGAGTTCATTGTTTCCAGCCCGCTAAATGCACTGACCAGCATGAACAGGGTGGAGCGGGGCAGATGGAAATTGGTCATCAGCAAATCAACCGCGCGAAACTTGTATCCGGGCGTAATGAAGATGTCCGTTGCGGCGTTGAAGGGCTGGAGTGTACCGGATTCATCTGCAGCGGATTCGAGCAACCGAAGCGATGTCGTGCCCACAGCAACAATGCGACCGCCGCGCTTGCGACAATCGTTCAGTTTCTGGCATGTATCCGAAGTTATGACGCCGCGTTCCTCATGCATATGGTGGTCGGCCGTGTCTTCGGCCTTTACCGGCAGGAAGGTCCCTGCGCCGACATGCAATGTCAGATAGTGGATTGAAACGCCACTCTTCTCGATTGCCTCCATTAGCTCTTTCGTGAAGTGCAATCCGGCGGTTGGCGCTGCGACTGCACCATCTTCCTTGGCATAAAGCGTCTGGTAATCCCGACGGTCGGATTCGTCATCGCCTCTCCGGAGCGCGATATAGGGTGGCAAAGGTACGTGGCCGACAGATACAAACGCATCGTCAAGCGCTGATCCCGACAAGTCGAATTCCACCTCGACTTCCCCTGCTTCCCCCTTGTTCTTGATTGTCCCATCCAGTGATTGGGCACTATCCTCGCCTTTACCAAAATGGACCCGGTCACCTGTCTTCAATTTTTTCGATCCGCGGGCGAAAGCCTTCCAGGTGGATGGCGACTGACGCATATGCAATGTCAACCCGATCTGCGCTGTCGCTCCCGCCCGGTCTCGTATTCCCTCGAGTTGCGCCGGAATGACCCGCGTATTGTTGAAGACAATCGCATCGCCAGGTTGAAGAAAATTGGGGAGATCACGAACCGTTTCGTCCTGCAAATTGCTCGATTTGTCATCAGGCCGAACCACCAGCATCCGGGCAGCATCGCGTGGTCTTGCGGGTCGCAAGGCTATTCTATCCTCGGGAAGCTCAAAATCGAACTTGTCGACCAGCATGGTTCAGTACCCGCAAAAACAAAAAGGCGACGCGTTGCGCCGCCTGTTCGGGAATGTTTCGAGAAATTTATTGATCGGCAGCCACTTTCATGGAGATTATAGAGTCGGGATCCTGCACCGGCTCACCGCGTTTTATCTGGTCGATATTCTCCATGCCGTCCAGCACCTTGCCCCAGGCAGTATATTGGCGGTTCAGGAAGCCTGCATCATCAAAGCAGATGAAGAACTGGCTATCGCCGGAGTCAGGATCCTGGGCGCGCGCCATCGAGCACACGCCGCGGACATGATCCACATCGTTGAATTCCGCTTTAAGCTTCTTGCCGGAGCCGCCCATGCCGGTGCCCGTCGGATCACCGGTTTGGGCCATGAAACCATCAATCACGCGATGAAACACAATACCATCATAAAAGCCTTCTCTGGCGAGCTCCTTGATACGGGCCACATGATTAGGTGCTGCATCCGGCATGCACTCGATCACGACAACGCCCTTTGTTGTCTCCAGGATCAAGGTATTCTCAGGGTCTTTATAGTCCGCCACGCTCATTCCTTTCTGGGGTTTAACTTCCGAATCCGGCTAACTGGCATCACTTGCCATTTGCATTTTCACGATCTTGTCGGGATCAGTAACCTTGCCATTTGCCGCACTGTCGCCTTTCTTGATCGCATCGACGACATTCATGCCATCGGTTACTTGTCCGAGCACCGTATACTGACCGTTGAGGAACTCTCCCGGACCGAACATTATGAAGAATTGCGAATTGGCGCTGTTGGGATTTTGTGATCTCGCCATACCCACAGTACCGCGCTTGAACGGTTCCTTGGAGAATTCCGCGGGAATGTCCGGCAAATCTGATCCGCCAGTACCGGTTCCGGTCGGATCGCCTGTCTGCGCCATAAATCCATCGATGACCCGGTGAAACACGATTCCATCGTAAAATCCCTGTTTCACCAGCGTTTTGACCTGATCGACATGCTTAGGCGCCAGGTCGGGACGCAATTCGATGGTAATCCGGCCATCCTTTGTGTCCAGATACACCGTATTGGCGTCTACCGTTTCTACTGCCACGTTGTTTGGTGAAGCCGCTTCCGGGGTGACAGTTTTCTCTGGTGTCGGACTGCAGGAAGCAAGCATGGCAATGGCCGCGAAGAAGGTCATAATTCGGATCATTGTCGATCTCCGGATCAAATCAGGTTGAAACTTTGTTTTTAAGCGCTGCAAGCACGTTCCCGGGCACAAAGGGCGATACATCCCCACCCATTTTCGCGACTTGACGAACCAAAGTGCCGGTAATAGCACGAACCTGCGGGCTAGCCGGAAAAAATACCGTTTTTATGTCCGGTGCCATTGCGCCATTCATGCCAGCCATTTGCATTTCATAATCGAGATCGGTGCCGTCCCGCAATCCGCGAACAAGGACGGATGCACCGGCTTCGCGGGCCGCTTGAATAACAAGGTTATCAAAGCTTTCAACCAAAATGCGGCTTGAAGCCGGCTTGTTGGTCGCCGAAATCACTTCGGAGATCAATGCTGCCCGTTCCTCGAATGTGAACATGGGTGTCTTGCCGGGATGAATTCCAATACCGACGACAACCCTGTCAAACAAATCAAGGGCTTGGTTTAAAACGTCCACATGGCCGTTTGTCATCGGATCGAACGAACCGGCATAGTAAGCGATACTGGTCATTTGGGCGTTCTGTCACGGCAGAAAGCTTATCGCAAGGGCTTAGCTTCGGGACTCGTTGAATTGCTACTATAATTTCGTCTAATTTGAAGGGTCCTGACCCAAACACTTTAAATTCGAATCATTTCATATTATATATTGACAGTGTGCTAAATGTCACAGTGCAGAAATGAATGGCGGATTAACGTGATTCTCAGATTGGATTAAGTTTGGGATCGTTAAAATCCTAACGAAGCGTGGAAGAGTTCCTAAAAACAATCCCGCGATATTGTTGCGTAAGCTGGGAGTATAACAATGACTATCTTGATTTTAGCGCTGATAATGGCAGGCACGATGATTGGAGCCGCGTCCTACGCGGTCGTTATGGAAAAGCGCAGGGAAGTGATCAGAACAAAAAAATCATCACAGCGCGGCCATTTCGAGAATACTTACCGAAACTGATGCGTATCCCACCGGACCGGTCCTGAACCAACCGTCCTCCGGTAACGCCTGACCTTCAGTTTCGCAAACTGGCGCGGCGCAAGCCGCGCCTTTTTTTATCTGTTTGAACCTAGGCTTTCTTTAGGGTTGCCAGCCAGAGCCCGCCGCCAATCAGAAAAAGCCCTGACATCTTCTCCACCAACCGAACCCTTGAACGGGTCAGCAGATTTCCTGCCTTGCCGGCTGCAAGCGCATAGAGACTGTCAAAAACAGTTGCGACGAGCATGAAGATCAGTCCCAGGATCATTGCCTGCCAAAACGCGTTCTGCTGTGGATCGATAAATTGCGGAATGAAGGCACCATAGAAAAGCAACGCTTTCGGGTTTGACCAGATTACAAAGAACCCTTGCCAGAAGTAACCGGATTTCGGTCGCTTTTGCTTGGATACCGAGCCGATATCGCCATCGGAGCGAAGAAGCGAGATGCCGAGCCAGATCAGATAGGCGGCGCCCGCCAGTTTGAGCCAGAAAAACGCATGTGCCATGACCGATATGACGGTTTCCAGGCCAAGTGCCACGATTAGCAGCATGATCAGGAGACCGATCTGTGTACCGGCGACATTCATCAACCCCGCCCGATAACCATCGCGAAGTGAATTCGCAACGATAACGGTGACGGTGGGACCAGGAACCACGACGATCAGGAAGGATGCAAGCGCAAAACCTGCAATCAGGGATAAACTCAACTCTCATCTCCTTTTTCAGGAACATCTGTGCCAGTCTGATCTTGCGAATCCGCGCTGTCTACTTGCGAACTATCCGATTGAACATCATCGTCATCGGCGCCGGTGGTTTCGTCTTCGTCATCTTCCACATCACGGATATGCTCCACCGACACCACTTTCTCGCTTTCGGCGGTATCGAAAACGGTCACGCCTTGTGTGGAGCGGCCTGCGATACGTATCGGCTTGTTGCCACCCACCGGCATGCGGATGGTTTTGCCCGCATCGGTGACGAGCATGATCTCGTCGCTTTCCTCCACCGGGAAGGCCGCTATCAACGGGCCGTTTCGCTCATTTACCACCATGGCAACGATGCCTTTGCCACCGCGTCCCGAAACCCGGTACTCATGGCTGGACGAGCGCTTGCCGTACCCGTTCTGTGAAACGGTGAGAATGAACTGCTCGCGTTCCGCCAATTCGGCGAAACGTTCGTCGCTCAAATGCTGATCGCCATCACCACTGGTTTCCGGTTCATCGCCATTATCATCGGCCGCAGCTTCCTCATCATCGGCCAATGCCATTGCCCGGCGTCGCTTGAGAAATGCCGTCCTTTCCCAAGCCTCTGCGTGACTGGGTTTGAGGATCGTCATCGAGATCACGCGGTCGCCATCCGCCAGGTTTATCCCGCGCACCCCGACAGAATTCCGCCCGGAGAATACCCGGACATCGGTCACCTTGAACCGGATACATTGCCCGCTTGCCGTTGTCAGCAGAACCGTCGCATCCTCGGTACTGGTTTCGACACCGACAATGCCGTCCTCTTCATTGTCGAACTTCATCGCAATCTTGCCGTTGCGGTTGACCTGGATGAAGTCCGACAACTTGTTTCGGCGAACCGTACCGTTGCGAGTGGCGAAGACGACATCGAGCTCGGCCCAGCTATCCTCATCCTCGGGCATCGGCATGATCGATGTAATCCGCTCATCAGCCTCCAGTGGCAGGATATTGCGCAGGAACTTGCCTCTCGATTGTGGCGTCCCAATCGGCAACCGCCAAACCTTTTCCTTGTAAACGATACCGCGTGAGGAAAAGAACAGGATCGGCGTATGCGTATTGGCGACAAACAGCCGCGTGACGAAATCCTCTTCGCGCGTCGACATGCCCGCGCGTCCTTTGCCGCCGCGCTTCTGCGCACGATAGGTATCCAGTGGCACGCGCTTGATATAACCGGCATGGCTGACGGTCACCACCATGTCCTCGCGCGCGATCAGATCCTCGTCTTCCATCTCGAAACCGCCATCGACGATTTCGGTCCGGCGCGGAGTCCCATATTCGTCGCGAACTGCAATGAGTTCGGACTTGATGATTTCACGAACGCGGATGCGCGAAGACAGGATGTCGAGATAGTCCTTTATTTCGTCTCCCAACCGATGCAGTTCATCAGCAATTTCATCCCGACCAAGCGCCGTCAGACGCTGCAGGCGCAGGTCAAGGATCGCCCTGGCCTGTTCTTCGGAGAGATTGTAGGTGCCATCGTCGTTCAGCCGGTGTTTCGGATCGTCGATCAGTTCAACCAGCGGTGCGACATCCTTTGCCGGCCAGTTGCGCTCCATCAGACCGGCCCGTGCGGTTGCGGGATCAGGTGCGCTACGGATCAAATGGATAACCTCGTCAATATTCGCGACAGCTATGGCAAGACCAACCAATACATGGGCGCGAATCCGCGCCTTGTTTAGCAGGAATTTCGTCCGTCTGGTGACCACCTCTTCGCGGAATGCAATGAAGGCCCGCAGCAGGTCGAGCATGTTCAACTGCTCAGGCTTACCGCCATTAAGCGCCACCATGTTGCAACCGAACGAGGTCTGCAGCGGTGTGTAGCGATAAAGCTGGTTTAGCACGACATCAGCCACGGCATCGCGGCGCAATTCAACGACGACCCGGTAGCCCTGCCGGTCAGATTCATCGCGAATATCCGAAATACCCTCGACGCGTTTGTCGCGGACAAGCTCGGCAATCTTTTCGATCATCGAGGCCTTGTTCACCTGGTAGGGAATTTCAGTGACTATCAAGGCCTCGCGTTCACCGCGTATCGTTTCGGTATGAACCTTGCCGCGCATGATGACAGAGCCGCGGCCAGTCTCATAGGCAGAGCGGATCCCCGCCCGTCCAAGGATGATCCCGCCGGTTGGAAAATCCGGCCCGGGGACGATATCCATGAGATTGATTAGGCTAAGCGTGGGATCATCAATCAGCGCGATCGTCCCGTCGATCACCTCCTGCAGATTGTGCGGCGGGATATTGGTCGCCATGCCGACCGCGATACCCCCTGCCCCATTGACCAAAAGGTTGGGAAAACGCGCCGGTAAGACGCGCGGTTCGCGTTCTGAATTGTCATAGTTGTCCTGGAAATCAACCGTGTCCTTGTCGATATCGTCCAGTAATTCATGGGCTGGTTTGGCAAGACGCGATTCCGTGTACCGCATGGCAGCGGGAGGGTCGCCGTCAATCGAACCGAAATTGCCCTGACCGTCGATCAGCGGGACGCGCAGCGAAAAATCCTGTGCCATGCGCACCAGCGCATCGTAGACAGCGCTGTCGCCATGGGGATGATATTTACCGATTACGTCACCGACAATACGGGCCGATTTGCGGTATGGCTTGTTCCAATCAAACCCGCTTTCGTGCATGGAATAGAGGATGCGGCGGTGGACGGGCTTGAGCCCGTCGCGCACATCCGGCAGCGCCCGGCTGACGATCACGCTCATGGCGTAATCGAGGTATGAGCGGCTCATCTCGTCGATGATCGAAATCGGGTTTATTGAGGATGGCCCGCTGCCGTCTGGCTGGCCTGGGGGCTTGGTTTGGTCTGACAAGCAAAAAGTCCAATATGTTCAATGAATTATTTGTGTCAGTTATAAACCATTCTGCGTTTCAAGCCAAATTTTCGCCTGCCAATTCAGGTCATTTTATACAATTATTTCAATTAGTTACGATACCGACTAAAATACTTGTCAGTAGTTGTGGTCTGATTATGATTTCTGGGTGATTTTCGGGGAAAATTCGGTGTTTTCGAGACCGTAAAGTCGACATTCAAATCGGCATGATTCGCTAAAAATGGAAGTCGAAAAACGGCAGTCATGCAGCATGAAACTAATGGTTTTTCTTCATGCCATTCAGTTCATTGGCGACGGATTTTGCCAATTCCGGATCAAGAAGCCCAACGCGTATGCAGGAGATGGAGCGTTGTCTGGCAGTCGGAGCTTCAGTAACCGGTTTGATATTGAGCAGCAGAGCCGGACCGTCTGTTTCTGCATTGCGAAAACTGTCCCAAGCAAGCACTTTCGTTCCCAGGCGTTGCTTGATTTCCGCGAACCGAATGCCTTCCCGATCGGCAACAGTCAAGGCCCGGCGAAATTCTGCCTTTTCCCGTAGCCTGTCCAAGCTTCTAAATGCCATCAAAAAAATAGCCCACAACACAAAAAAACCTAAAAATGGTAGATCCAGGTACTCGGCAATAGGTACTGCCGCGACAATCGCAAGAAATGCAGCAATAAGATTGAATAGCCAATTACTCATGTCAGGCCGGGGGTGCGCCAACATCAACTTGCCGTCAATAAATTTTGTATCGGTCCAAGCTCTCTCAGTGGATGTCAAATTTCTGAGCATTCCTTTCCCTTGCAAACATTGGGATTTCCTGAAAATCAATGTAATTATGGCTCGAAACAGTAAAAGAACCTTGCATGCCCAGCTATGACGCCATCCTGAATGCCTTCGTGACCTTGATGGTAACGATCGATCCTCCGGGTATGGCGCCGATCTTTCTGGCGCTAACTGCCGGAATGAACCGCGCCCAGCGATATTCGGTAGCGGTACGGTCCTGCATTCTCAGCCTGGTGGTGCTGATCGCATTCAGCGTGCTGGGTGCCGCCATTCTGAATATTCTGGGTATCACGATTGACGCATTTCGTGTCGCGGGCGGTCTGTTGCTGTTCTACATCGCCTTCGAGATGATCTTCGAGAAGCGGCAGCAGCGCCAGGAAAAGACCTCCGAAGTTGCAATCACCAAGGATCACATCGCCAATATTGCCGTCTTCCCGCTTGCCATTCCATTGATTGCCGGGCCGGGCGCGATTTCTGCCTCGATTCTGCTGTCGACCCAGATGGGATCTGCAATTACCGGCAAATTGATCCTGGCGGTGATTTTGGCCATCTCAATGGGCATTGTATTGCTGGCCTTCGTCGCTGCAGAGCGGGTCGACAAATATTTGGGCACGACGGGTCGCAGCATCCTCACAAGGCTGCTAGGCGTGCTCCTGGCCGCATTGTCGGTGCAGTTTGTGGCTGACGGTGCCAAGGCACTGTTCAGTTAAACAGCTTATCCTTGGCGTAAATCACCGATCGGGCAACGCCACAGTCTTCTCCACGCCACTAAAACCATGCTGGTTATCGCCGGCTCGGACGATAACTTCCGTAATTCCTTCCGGTATGACAATGCCCGACTGGGAGCGGGTAAAAGGTTGCTCGTTGACGTGTGGATGCAGCAAGACGCGCTCGCCATAGACCGTGCCGTCTGCCCCGACGACCTGCCAGCTATTGGAGTAGTGTTCCCATCCCTCATCAGCGTGTTTCACGGTTACAGAAAAATCATACTTGCCATCGGATCCCGGCATTACCCTTACCGAAACCACATCCGCGCCCCCGGCATGGGCAGTTGCAACTGCCAACAGGCAGGCGGAAAAGAAAAGAGCAGCACGCTTGAACAGTTTCATCATCGGTTCCAATCCATCCAGATCATTTCAACAAACTTGCGCAGGCGACCTTGATCGATGTCTTCAGCCGGGGCACAAATCGAAACCGAAAGATAACCGAATTCGAGGCGATATGGCGACCGGTTCCAAAAAAGTGATCTATGCCGCATTGGTGGGCAATGGCTTGATCGCAATCACAAAATTCTTTGCTGCGAGCGTTACCGGGTCATCGGCCATGCTGTCGGAAGGCATCCACTCAACCGTAGACACCGGCAATCAGGGGCTATTGCTTTACGGGCTTTGGAAGGCAAAGAAACCGGCGGATGAATCCCACCCGTTTGGCTATGGGGCAGAGCTCTATTTCTGGGCTTTTGTCGTCGCAATCCTCATATTCGCGATTGGTGCCGGTATTTCCATCTATGAAGGTATTCACAAGGTGCTCGATCCGCATCCGATCGTTGATCCGACGATCAATTACATCGTGCTTGGCCTAGCGATGATCTTCGAAGGGGTGGCGTGGTGGATTGCCTTCAAGGAATTTGCCACGACCAAGGGCAAAAAAGGGTGGCTGCAGGCGGTACAGGATTCCAAGGATCCAAGTGTCTTTACCGTCCTGTTCGAAGACAGCGCCGCGATGGCGGGGCTGATCGTTGCCTTTGTCGGTATTTACTGCGCCCAGGTATTTGATATACCGGCACTCGATGGTGTTGCTTCCATCGCGATCGGCTTGATCTTGGCTATCACTGCTGCCCTGCTCGCCTATGAGACCAAGGGGCTTCTGATCGGGGAAGCGGCAGACCCTGAGGTCGTGAAAGTCATCACCAATATTGTAAAGGCCACGCCGGTGGTCGATCGCCTGAACGAGATCCGGACCCTTCATCGGGGACCAAATGATGTATTGCTGGCATTATCCCTGGATTTTGAGAACAATCTGACGGCGGGCAAGGTCGAGGATGCAATCCATGATCTGGAAACTGTCATCAAGCAGCGATTTCCCGTGGTAAAGCGGCTTTATATCGAAGTGCAGAGCTCAAAGGACCATCTGGACGAAGTGCGCAAGGCTGATGAAGCACGGCGCCGGGAGATCTGAATAACTACTATCTTCTCCGGCAGTTTCTTCTCCACCAGCGCCAATACCGCCAGCGCTGCCATCGTGTCGGGTGGGGATGCCATGAACATACCCTGTGAGCATAGGCTGTTTCTGCGTCCAGCAATACGATGGTTGCCGGCGCGACATAGGCGCTGAACTTGCCCACCGAAGTGATCAGTTTACGCCGATCGCGGTCAATCCCACCTTCGACACTCTCATCGTGTTCATTGTCGGTTGGTTGTTGCCGATCAACCATGGTTCGCCCGTTCACCCAATTAAATTTCTGCTGAAATCAATTCCCAAGCCCAAGCAGTAGCAGCCACCCCTGGTGATGGTGCGGTAATTTTACGAAATCCAATATAATGAAGCGTTAATAAACCAGGTCCCAAGTCCAGACATGCCCCGGCAGATTGTGCCGGGCATTAACGGTTGAGCACAATCCGGATGTTACCGGGCCGTCAGACCGGCTATCAGCCTTCCAGGTAGATTTCGACGGTTTCCGGACGAACGCCGTCATATTTCATTGCAGCGGCTCCGGCCTCATTCTTCAACAGCTCTTCAAATGCATCCATGTCAGAGACATCCATGAAAAGGGCGACCCGGTTGGGGTTATCCGGATGAACAAATGTCTTGATGTCGGTCACCACGCCGGAAAACAGCTCTTCGCGTTTGGGTGACGTGAGCCAGTGGGCGACATCATCCACTTCATGGATTGCAACAATTTTGGGCATGGCTGGTCTCCTTGAAGGTTTCTACCCTCCAAGGGTCTCATGCACCGGCTCAACAGGCAAGGTTGTTGCTCCTGGAAAGACAGCCGCTAACTGTTGGTCATCAAAACGGAATTTCGTCGTCGATCTCGCCGGCCGGTGCGTTACCGGTTTGCGGGCCAGACTGGCCGAAATCCGAGCCACCGGACTGACCGACCTGCGAGCGGCTATAGTCAGAGCCACCGCCCTCGCCGCGACCGTCAAGCATGGTCAGCGTGGAGTTGAACCCCTGTAGGACGACTTCGGTCGAATAACGGTCTGCGCCCGATTGATCCTGCCACTTTCGGGTCTGCAACTGGCCTTCCAGATAGACTTTCGAGCCCTTCTTCAGATAGTTTTCTGCGACCTTGCAAAGGCCTTCATTGAAGATGACGACCCGATGCCATTCGGTCTTCTCTCGTCTTTCGCCGGTATTCTTGTCACGCCAGCTATCCGACGTCGCCACCGACAGATTGGCAATCGGTCTGCCGTCCTGCGTCCGCCTGATTTCCGGATCGGCACCCAAATTACCGACGAGAATTACCTTGTTAACACTACCTGCCATGATCGTCTCCTGCTAGGGCATGGGACATCATGTTCGCCCCTTCGCCGCAAAATTTGGGGCATAATGCCCTATCCACCTTGTAATCGCACCCTCGGCCTTTAACTATCCACATTATGATTGCCGTGGTTGCGCGGCGGTTAATTTGTTCTTATTATGTTCTAGTATTGGCCTGCATGCAATAGCAAGGTGTTGCACGGGTAGTTGGTTGGTTTGAAGCCAGGACGCTGCAAACTGTCTATCGGATGATTTAAATGGCGGAAACCAAACATATATCAGTTCGCGGCGCGCGCGAGCATAATCTCAAGAATATTGATCTTGACCTGCCGCGCGACCAGCTGATCGTGATTACAGGGCTTTCGGGTTCCGGCAAGTCTTCGCTCGCCTTCGACACGATCTATGCCGAGGGCCAGCGTCGATATGTCGAGAGCCTGTCGGCCTATGCGCGGCAGTTTCTTGAGATGATGCAGAAACCGGATGTCGACCAGATCGACGGTCTGTCGCCTGCAATCTCGATTGAACAGAAGACAACCAGCCGCAATCCGCGTTCCACGGTCGGTACCGTGACCGAAATCTATGACTATATGCGTTTGCTGTTTGCGCGCGCCGGAATTCCCTATTCACCGGCAACCGGGCTTCCCATTGAAAGCCAAACTGTGAGCCAGATGGTCGACCGGATCCTGGCGCTCGAAGTAGGCACACGGCTATTTTTGCTGGCACCGATCGTGCGCGGTCGAAAGGGCGAATACCGCAAGGAAATCGCCGAATTGATGAAAAAGGGATTCCAGCGTGTAAAGATCGACGGCGAATTCTACGAGATTGCCGATGCTCCGGCGATGGACAAGAAATACAAGCATGACATTGATGTCGTGGTTGACCGGATTGTCGTGCGGGAAGATATCTCGGCCCGACTGGCCGATTCGCTTGAGACCTGCCTGAAACTGGCTGATGGACTGGCGATTGCCGAATTTGCCGACAAACCGCTTCCTGCGAGCGAAACCAGCGGTGAGGCCGCCAACAAGTCGAAAAACGAGACGCACGAACGACTGATCTTCTCAGAAAAATTTGCCTGCCCGGTCTCCGGTTTCACCATTCCGGAAATCGAGCCGCGACTATTCTCCTTCAACAATCCGTTTGGCGCCTGCCCGAGTTGTGACGGATTGGGTGTGAAAAAGGCGATTGATGCCGAAATGGTGGTTCCCGATGATACGCTCACCTTGCGGGGCGGAGCGATTGCGCCCTGGTCCAAATCATCGAACCCATCTCCCTATTATGCGCAAACGCTTGAGGCGCTGGGCAGGAATTTTGGGTTCAAACTGACCGATCGCTGGACAGATCTCGACGAAGAATCGAAAAATGCGGTTCTTTACGGGACCGGCAAGCAGGAGATCGATTTTGTCTATGATGACGGAATGCGGACCTACAAGACCCGCAAGACGTTCGAAGGCGTGATCGGCAATCTGGAACGGCGCTGGCGGGAAACTGATTCCTCCTGGATGCGAGAGGAAATTGAAAAGTATATGTCGGCCAGTCCGTGCAGCGCGTGTAACGGCCACAGGCTGAAACCGGAAGCGCTGGCGGTGAAACTTGCCGGACGTCATATTTCCGAAGTTACCGATATGTCGATACGCGCGGCGCGTGATTGGTTCGAGGCGCTTCCGGAGCAGCTTTCGGACAAGCAAAACGAGATCGCCGAACGCGTACTCAAGGAAATTCGAGAGCGCCTTCGCTTCCTGAATGATGTTGGTCTGGAATATCTGACGCTGTCGAGAAATTCCGGCACGCTTTCGGGCGGTGAGAGCCAGCGAATTCGCCTGGCTTCGCAGATCGGTTCCGGGCTGACGGGTGTTCTCTATGTACTTGATGAACCGTCGATTGGCCTGCACCAGCGCGACAATTCGCGGTTGCTAGACACCTTGCGTCATCTTCGTGACTTGGGGAATACCGTCATTGTGGTCGAGCATGACGAAGACGCCATTCGCTCTGCGGATCATTTGGTTGATATTGGTCCTGCAGCCGGCCTGCATGGTGGACAGATCGTTGCGCAGGGCAAGCCGCAGGATGTGATGGCCAATCCGGCTTCGCTCACCGGCAGGTATCTCACTGGAGAGTTGGAGATTCCGCTGCCGGAAAGCCGGCGAAAAGCAAAAAAGGGCCGAAACATAAGGGTTACCGGCGCGCGAGGAAACAATCTGCAGGATGTCACGGCAGAAATCCCGATTGGCCTATTTACCTGCGTTACCGGCGTGTCCGGGGGCGGAAAATCCTCTTTCCTGATCGAGACGCTATACAAATCTGCCGCCAGACGGATCAATGGTGCCCGTGAGGTCCCTGCCCCGCATGATTCAATCGAGGGACTGGAGTTTCTCGACAAGGTTATTGATATTGACCAGTCACCAATTGGCCGCACACCACGTTCCAACCCTGCCACCTATACCGGGGCATTCACACCGATCCGGGACTGGTATGCGCAGTTGCCGGAAGCCAAGGCGCGTGGATATCAACCTGGACGTTTCTCCTTCAATGTCAAAGGCGGCAGATGTGAAGCCTGTCAGGGCGACGGGCTGATAAAGATCGAGATGCATTTCCTGCCCGATGTCTATGTCACCTGCGATGTCTGTCACGGAAAGCGCTATAATCGCGAAACGCTTGAGGTGCTCTTCAAGGGTAAATCAATTGCAGATGTTCTGGACATGACGGTTGAAGAAGCTGCGGAGTTTTTTGCAGCGGTTCCATCAGTTCGGGAGAAAATGGAAACGCTTCGGCGGGTCGGTCTCGGTTATATCAAGGTTGGCCAGCAGGCTACGACGCTATCTGGTGGCGAGGCGCAGCGGATCAAGCTATCCAAGGAGTTGTCACGGCGGGCCACCGGCAGAACCTTGTATATCCTGGACGAGCCGACGACGGGCTTGCATTTTCACGATGTGAAGAAACTGCTCGAAGTTCTGCATGAGCTCGCCGATAACGGTAATACCGTCGTGGTCATCGAACATAATCTGGAAGTCATCAAGACGGCCGACTGGGTGCTGGATCTGGGACCGGAAGGGGGAGATGGCGGTGGCAAGCTGGTTGCGTCGGGAACGCCGGAAGATATTTGCCAGGTTCCTGAATCCTATACCGGTCAATACCTAAAGGAATTGCTCGGACGCCGCTCCGATTCCGGCAATTTCGAAGCAGCGGAGTAGAAAATAACGGCTGGCCGATCAATGGCGCGCAGCGTGCAGGTTGGCCAGCTGCCTCAACTAATCTATCCCCGCATAATCTGTCTTCGGTAACCTGACCGGCGTTTGATCCCGACAAAGGAGCCAGCCGGATGAAGCGGAAGATTTTCTATGATTTTGTAAGAAGTTCCGTCAGTGGAATATTCGGTGGCAGGCTGAGCCGCCGACAGGTTGAGGGGATGG